>JBFHER010000283.1:0-5200 GCA_041584055.1 Bacteroidales bacterium | reverse complement strand
TTTTGAACTCTTTAATTGTTTGGCTTAGTTGTCCAGAACTACTGCGGATAAGCAAATGAAGATGATTACTCATGATAACAAATGCATAAATCTCAAGTCCTTTGTTTTTCTGACAAAAGCTCAGACTTTCAATTACAATATTTCTATAAATCTTACGCGAAAACAAATCTATCCAATCAATAATTTGGAATGTAACAAAATGTAATGCACTTTGATCTTCAATTTGGTATCCAGTTGACATATTGTTGGTTCTAGAGTAATCCAAAGATACAAAATTAAGCGAAATATACATTATGGAAGCGAGGACGCTGAGTATTACTTACGACGTAGCGAGACGCTACGCCGAACAGGGATTGTAGAATTTGTATTTTCTACTCATAGGCATAAGTATTTTCGGTATCCCAAAGGAAGGAAAAGAATTTGTTATTGAAAAACTTATTAGTAAAACGTTGGAAACGGATCACAGCCTTAAATCCGCGCCAAAGTGGGTGTGTTGTTAAAATAGTTGTATTCCATTACTACATCATCCGGTAGTTTTTTCAAATTTCCCATAGGGTAAACTCATACTTGTGCATCATAAGAGTAGAAGCATTTATGCGAAACTTTCAAAATGATATAATTATGAAAACAAAAACAATTCCATTCAGAACTTTCGCCCTTTTAATTCTGTTCGTTTTTTGTTCGGGCATTGTAATTGGAGGTGAGAATTTATCAGGAACTGAAGATGAACAATTTAATGTTGATACACTTCAATTCAAAATGTACCACGGCGTTTTAAGGGATGCTGCTCAACAAGATCCTCTTATTTTTGCAAACATTGTTTTAAAGGGGACAAATATTGCCACTATCACAAACAGCGATGGGGAATTCACACTTAAAATACCTAAAGCGTCCAGCGCAAACACCATTGTGTTTTCACACATTGGTTATACAACAAAAGAAATGAATGTAAGCGCTTTGCAGAAGGAGCGAAATGCAATCTACCTAAGCCGTGAATCTGTGAATCTCGATGAAATAAATATTTATCCCTACGACGCAGATTTTCTTGTTCGCCATATTTTAGCAAATGCATCCAAAAACTACTCCATTGATGCCAATATGATGAAGGGATTCTATCGGGAAACAATTAAACGCAATAGATCTTATGTGGGAATTGCTGAGGCTGTAGTGGATATTTACAAAGCCGGCTATCAGGATCTGAAGTCAGACCAGATTCAGATTTATAAAGGTCGTAAAACAGAAGATCCTACAAAGATGGATACTCTGGTATTTAAACTGCAGGGTGGACCGTCAACAGTCCTGTTGTTCGACATTATTAAATCGCCTGGCGCGTTGTTATCTCCAGCCTACATTGACGAATACAATTTTGAAATTGAAAACGTTGTGATGATTGACGGAAAACCACATTTTGTAGTCGCTTTCACTCAGATTCCAGAATCAGAGTATCCCTTATACAACGGAAAATACTACATTGAAACAAATAATCTGGCTTTGACAAGTGCTGAATTCAGCTTAAACCTTGAGGACGTCACAACAGCCACAAATTCGCTGATACGAAAAAAGCCCATCGGATTGAAGGTCACTGCAAAACAGGTCAATTACCTTGTGCAATACCGTGAGCAGGATGGGAAATGGTTCTTCAGTTATGCACGTGGCGAGATGGTGCTAAAATTTGACTGGAAAAAACGACTTTTTAATACAACCTATTCCGCAATGATGGAGGTTGCAATTACAGACCGTATGGCCGCAGATTCTGAGCGTTTCAAACGGGCTGAACGCTTTAAGCAAAATCAAATATTTGCTGAAGAAGTTGCGCCATTTGGAGATGAAGATTTCTGGGGGCACCACAACACCATTGAACCGGATGAATCAATCCAGGCTGCCATTAACAAGTTGAAAAAGAGAGGAAAATTTTAGTGATCACATTCGCACATGGCACAACAAGAGGTACAGTGAACAAAATTTGAGTGAATAAAGAGAAAACGTTAACTTTAAACATTCAACGAACAGATGGGAAACACGGATGCAAAACAACGACTTTGATACCATTAAAAAGATACACGCAGGTGATATTAACGCCTTCGAAAGCCTTTTTAAAGAACACTATCAGGCATTGTGCAGATATGCTTTCCAATATGTAAGAACAAAGGAGGTGTCAGAAGAAATCATTCAAGACTTATTCTTTCACCTCTGGAAAAACAAAAAGGAATTAAACATTCATACTTCTTTGAAAGCATATTTATACAAAGCAACTTATTTTAATAGTTTGGCCTATCTCCGAAACGAAAAGATCAGGCGTTCTTTTGCTGACAATGCTAGAAAGGAGGATGACGCAATTTTTCAGGATTCAACACTGGAGCAAAAGGAGATTAACAAAATCATTGATATCACATTGGACAAGCTACCGGAAAAGGGACGCCTGATTTTTACAATGAGCCGCTTTGAAGGACTAAAGTACCGTGAAATTGCTGAACGTTTATCCATTTCTGTCAAAACGGTAGAAGCCAATATGGGTAAAGCTTTAAAAATATTTAGAACGAACTTAAGAGACTATGTGGGAATGTTCCTGCTATAAATAAAATGAAAAACAATCATAAGACATATGATCAGATCCAATGGGATCAGCTTTCAAAATACATTTCAGGCGAAATGAATGACGAAGAAAAGATTGGATTTGAGAAAAACATTGCTGAGGATGCTGAATATCAGGCCTTGTTAGCTTTAACACAACAAGACCTGCATGCTGTGCATGAATTTCAAACAAAAGAGATGAACTTTAACCCGAACCTGGCGTGGAAAAAACTTGATTCCAGGATCAAACACTGGGAAAATGAACAGTCTTTACGTGTAAAAAGACCAAATCTGTTCTTACGTATTGCCAGGGTTGCTGCAGTTGTACTTGCGTTTGTGGCATTGAGTGTTACAGCCTACCTCATTCTGGATCCTGACAAGGGACAGGAAATCGTTGTGTCCAGCTTGCATGAGCAAGGAAAAATCCTAAAGCTTTCGGATGGAACAACGGTGGAGTTAAATGCTGGAGCTGAGATTAAATTCCCTAAACAATTCAAAGGCAACAAACGCATGATCAGCTTTCAAGGGGAGGGATTTTTCACGGTAACACCAAATCCTGAAAAACCTTTTATCATCAATACAGCCAATGCAAAAGTTACCGTTTTGGGAACATCATTCAACGTCAATTCAAATGAACAGATAACAGAAGTGCTTGTGTCCTCAGGCAAGGTGAGCTTATCCGGTCTTAAAATGGACCCCGACAATCTTATTTTACAAAAAGGAGATTTGGGAACACTCCTGAATAATCAACTTATAAGAAGCACACAAACAGATGCCAATTATCTGTCGTGGAAGACGCAACAAATGATATTCAATGAAACCCCATTATCGGAAGTGCTGGATGTGGTAGAAAAAACCTACAATGTAGAAATAAAAACCACTGAAAATATATCCGACAAGCTACTACTGACCTCTACCTTTGACAGGGAAGATCTTGAAATAATTTTGGAAAGTATCTCAAAAACGTTTAATCTTACATACAAGAAAGAAGGACGCAATATTGTGTATTCACAAAATTAAGTCCTTGATCAGGAATCCAACTTACAAAACATGGCATGTCCCGGGAACATGAATAAAATTTCAGGCTCCACATTTTGGCGCTTGCTTGTTTTGTTATGTTTAGCCGGACTTTCCCCACATGCTCACAGTCAGGAAACCATTCTCCAAAAGTCGTACAGTATTTCTTTTACAGACTACACCGTAGGACAGGCACTTGATAGTCTGGCCAAATTTTCTAACATGTACTTCACCTACGATTCCCGAATACTGAATGAAGACAGAAAAATCAAGCTTGAACTGGAACAAGCTCCATTGCGAATAATCCTTGATTCACTTCTTACTGAATCAGCATATTACTATCAACTGGTTAAAAAGCAAATTATTATAACCAAAGACCTTCCTGATAATCGTGAACTAATCAAGGTAACGAATTCTGACAATAGTTACTTCCGTATTGAAGGTAAAATAACCGACGCCAATTCAGGCAAAGCGCTTCCCTATGTAAACCTTGGCATTATTGATAAACTAAAAGGAACCACAAGCAATTCAGAAGGCGTATTTTCACTCACACTTTCAAAAGACGAGCTTCTTGATTCTCTCAGCATCTCGTTCATAGGTTATGAAAATGCTTCACTGCTGATTTCTGAAGCGAAAGACACCTTTGTTTCTGTTGCCCTCAGACAAACCTTTATTCCGTTGCAGGAAGTCATCGTCAGAAGCAATGATCCGCTCATCCTCATTCAGTCATTCCTGAAAGGAATCAAACAAAATTACCTTGAAAGTCCTGTAAACTACACTGCCTTTTACAGAGAATCGGTTCAAAAGAACAGACATTACATGATTTATCTTGAATCCATCCTTGACATACATACCTCCGGCTATTCCACTACGAATGAAGCACGAAGCAATGCACGCATCCTTAAAAACAGGAAAATATATGATGTGGACCGTTTAGATACTGTTTCATTCAGACTCCAGGGCGGTGTTGAAGGCTGCATGAACCTTGATCTTGTGAAATATCCAGCAGAATTCCTAAAAGAAGAAAATTTTCATTTTTACGATTATTCACTGGTTGACATTCAAACATATAACAATCGGCCTGTTTATGTTATTGATTGTCATCTAAAAAAATCCACCAGGGATATTTACCAGCAGGGACGCATCTACCTTGACCTTGAATCTCTGGCACTTGTAAAAGCGGAATTATACTATCCGGAAGAAATTGCTAAAAAAATTACAAATCAAATCATTACCAAACGCGCACGCCGCTTGCATGCCCGCCCAACATCGCTTCGCTATCAGGTGCTCTATCGGTATCAAAATGGGCACTACTATTTTAGTCATGCACTTGGAGATCTGAATTTTCGGGTCAAATCAAAACGAACACTTTTCTCCAGTAATTTTACGATTAAATTTGAAATGGCGATTACAGAGGTAGAAACAAAAAAAGTGCATCGGATCCCATACAAAGAACGCCTGCATCCAAGAGTTGTTTTATCTGAAGAAACCATGGAATATGATCCAACATTTTGGGGAAAAGAGAATTTTATTCAGCCGGAGGAAGATATTCGTGATGCACTGAGAAGAATCAATCCTAAAATTCAAATTGCCCTACCGGATCCGCCTGAGG
>JBFHER010000282.1:0-5210 GCA_041584055.1 Bacteroidales bacterium | reverse complement strand
TGCCAAATATGACTACACTCCCGTTTATTCAATTGAATTTCGTGTTTTCGATTTTGATAGAAATCCGCTGAGCGGAGCTGAAATAACAATCGATGATCAAACTTATATCACTGATGTGAACGGTCGTTTGTTCTTAAGTGAATTAACGCCTGGCGAAATAAACTATTCTGTATCCTACGACACTTATCTTAGCCAAAATAATCGGGTGATCGTAAATGGCAGCGTCCTACAGAATGTTATCATGCTTGACGATGAATTGGAAGTTTTTTTGGCCTCAGGCCAGTCGAACATGGCCGGTCGTGCTGACATTGAAGATAATACAGAACCAATAGAAGGGGCTTACCTGATGAATGATAAGGATGAATGGATTCCTGCGGTAAACCCCATGAATTTGTACTCTAACATTCGAAAAAGTGCAGATCTGCAAAAGCTGGGACCTTCGTACACTTTTATTCAAACCATGGCCAAATATCTGGACAAGCGCGTCTGCATTATCGTTAATGCAAAAGGAGGAACGCACATTCGTGAGTTTATAGAAGGTGGCGACTACCACGAAGCTTTGATGGAACGTTTAACGAAGGCAAAAGACTATGGCCAGGTGAAAGCAATGATCTGGCATCAGGGAGAGTCCGGGAATAGCAGTTACAGTGCCTACCTTTCCAATCTGAATGGTCTGGTAAGCAAAATAAGAACATCCGTTGGAAGTGACTTTTATTTTGTAGCTGGCCAGTTGGGACCCTGGTATGATAAGTACAAGGGATTCAATGATAACCTGCTTAATATAAGCTCGGAGATTGAAAATGCCAGCTATGTAACAAATACCAGCCTATGGCATTTGGGCGACTCCACCCATTTCAATACTGCCTCTCAATTGCTCTATGGTCGTCGCTATGCCAAAAGCGTACTGGCTGCTGTTTATGATATACATGTGGCGGTTTTCAAGGTTGATATAGAGGGGGATGTTTTTATCAAAGTAGGGGAAGACACTCTAAATGCATCGGGAAGTTTTACAAGCCTGTGGAATGACCAGTCGAAATTCGAAATACACGCGCCGAAAGGTAAAGTTTTTAGTGCCTTAGAGATTGATGGAGTGAAGAAACCTGATGCAACTGGCCTTTCTGAATATATCATTGTCCCAGGCTCAACAGATGCATACATACAAGTGAAGGCGGCTACGATTGATTCCGGCTTGTCTGCTCTTTCACACACATTGGGTGATGAATTGGTGATTTATCCTAATCCCGCTACAGATATAGTTATGTTTTCAGGAAGAAAGGATGAATACAGTGCTGCGCTGTACGACTTATCCGGGCATCAGGTGTTGAGCGCTGAACGCACAGCCTCTTTGGATGTATCTACTTTAGATGTTGGCTGTTACATGATTAAGCTCATGTCAGGTGAAGAGACTGTCTTTAAGAAAATTATTATAAATTAATTCAATTACTTACATCCTGATCGTTATTTAATCATGATAGATGATATCGATAACAATATCTCAGATGCAAAAAAGTAAATAACAATATGCTAGTTTGTTATGAAAAAAATCATACGGAATATGACGAAGCTTGTGGTGTTTAGTTTATGTTTGTTTGGTTTCATTCAATTGGGATCGTCTCAAAAGGATGAAAGTAAATCTGCTCAAAAGGAACTGGCGTCAATCGTTTTTGGAACCTACCCTGCAACTTATGATACCTATGTCAGGGGAGGTAGTTCTGAAAATGAAAATTATGGCACAGAAACCGAATTGCTGATAAAAAATACGACGTCACTGGATTTTGCACGCAAAGTGCTACTTCAATTTGATTTATCAACCATCGATTTTGGTGATGTGACCATTAACAAAGCCCTTGTGCGCCTGTTTGTCACCAGCAATAATTCGCGCCCGATCAAAGCGATTGAATTAGGTGATGATTGGAATGAAAGCACAGTAACATGGGCCACTGTTCCCGAGTCTGGGAAGGATGTATCACAAACAATAGTTGACAATACAGACACTTATTTTGAGTGGGATGTTACGAGTTTTGTGAGGCAACAACTGGCAGGAGATAAGGTTATTTCACTTTGTATGGACGATGCTGAAGCACTTAAGAAAACAATTAGTTTTGCAAGCAAAGAGCTGGGATCCAATGCCCCACAATTAGTGCTTTACAGCGGTGATGTGGAAGTGCCAGCCACCCCCGTATCCTTGATAGCCAGAGCATCATCAAGTACAACAATTAACCTGACCTGGGAAGACCTGGCCACAAACGAAGATGGGTATCTGATAGAACGAAAGCAAGGAGACGATGCATTTGCTGAGCTAGTCACGCTGGGCTATGGTGCAACCAGTTTTAGAGATGCGGGACTATCAGCAGACACGAGTTATACCTACCGTCTGTCAGCGATTAATTCGGCCGGTCAATCAGATTATTCAAATGAGGCGACTGCCACAACACAGAATGGAGGTTATAATGACAATCCATCAGGGAACATTATTAATTCTGCCGACTATGCGTATTGGCGCAATCTGGCTGAAACATCCCCAATGTATGCAGCCATGAAAGCCAGCGCCCTTAGCAATAACGGTACAGAGACAGCGGATGTGATGGGCGCAAATGCATTGGCTTACATACTAGATCCTGAAAACAGATCTAAATATGTGGCCAATATTAAGGATAAATTTGACAATCGCATCACAACCATGTCCATTGGAGCCAATGCCTCAGGATCTTCTGTTCGTTCACATGAACTCTTTTTTGCCTTATTGGCAATAGATGTGATTCGCCATGATTTGGATTCATTGGTATTTGCAAGATATGACTCCATCCTTGAAAATAAAATCATGCAGCTTGTAATTGGTCAGTGGGATCCCCATGGCTGGGCCATGAGAATGTTGTATTACAAATTTGCAGGTGACGAACCGAGCTTTAAATCCGCAAAAGTTGAATGGGAAATCGGTTTGTCAGAGCACTACATGCCGGATGATGGCGTATCTCCTGCAGGTAACGGGTACTGCGTGCAACGATGGAATAGCATTGAACGTACAGCAAAGAATACAACCCCGGATATCATGGAATACATGGGGTACAATGAATACTACACAAATCCGGGGATTTTAGGTCTAAAAGAATATATGTACGGGTATGCTGTTGCACCATTTGGCCGTATTTTATTATATGGCGATTCGCGCGATACAGAAGCCCAGAAACCATGGGATATTAGTGGTAATACTGTATTATCTCCTCACATTATCTCTGCTGCGCGCTTTTCTCCTGAAGCGTACAAATACGCCATGTGGGTTTTACGAGAAGGAGCTGGCTTAGAAAATCCTGAACCAATCGGATACCTAAGTAATTACCTGATCATGGCTGGAACAGCGGCAAACAATAAGCCCTTAGAATTTGATACGGATGATGCTGTGCTTGCACCAAGTCGCTTGTTTAAAAATTATGGGGTCTTAATTTCTGACGCGCAATCCACCAACGCACTTTATGCAAGTATGCTGAATTTAACCGGCAATACAGAATACCATACAAATTATGAAACCAATGCCCTGGCCATGGCCGGATATGGGGAAATATTGATGCGTAATTCAGGCTACGATGGACCAAATAATGATGTGACAGTCGATGGTGTAACAGCAACGTTCGACTTCATTCATTCGAATTCAGAGTCCTCAAATACCTTAATGGTTAATGGCGAAAGACATGCAACTCAAACCGGTGAAGGGATTATTGAAGGATTGGTAGGTGCGGAGATCGAATACTTTAGAGGATCAAGTTCCACGGCCATTAAAGGACATCATTTAAGAGATCTTATGTTCATGCAACCGTCCAATGGTGCGAATGGCTACTATGTGGTGATGGACCATGTCACAACAGACAATGCTGAAGATAATGTGAATGTTGTATGGCATCCCAATTCAGCGAAACTGCAACAAATAGATGATAATACAGAATACTTCTCCGAGATAAAAATGGAAAATGGCGCTGATGGTCCACGTATTTACACTGGTAATGAAGCTACTTTGACGACCCATTTAGGGACCCCGCCGGCCTCCGTTGAAATAAAGAGGACCGCAAATCAGGCCAGATCAGGTTACGCTTATGCGGCAGATTATATTTATGCCAATTATAACACCAGCAACAGTAGGGTAGATATCCTAACCGTTTTCTTCCCGGGTGATAAATCCCATGAGGTGGGTGATATGACACGGATTGAGACAGGCGACTACACAGGTGCAAAAATTACTCAGGGCGATATTCAGGATGTGGCACTCACTTCAGATGGCACCGCCATTGGAAACTATGGTGACGAAGTCTTTCAGGGCGAGGATATCATCTATAGAAAATCCGGTGATAAGTTAATGTCATACTTTGTAAAAGGTGTTTCTTTTGATGATGGGGCAGGCACACGTTGTGGCTTTCAGTCCGAAGCTTCCGTTGCACTTTTTATGAAGATGTCTGATTTAACAAATGGATTGAGCGGAAAGATCTATTCCTCAGGTACACAAGTGACATTCTATTGTCCTGAAATTGAATCGGTGCAATTGGATGGCAGTCCTGCGGAGATAATTGAAGCAAGCCCGAATTGGATAAAAGTCCAGGTTCCATCCGGCACCTTCTCCCTTGAAATTTCAGGCAATTATACTTCTTTGAAGGCGTTGCCTTCGTTGGAGAATGCCTTAATCACAGATTTTAATTATGATCCTTTTAACAGGAAACTCACCGTTGTATGCCCCACTTTACAGGACTATACCGTGGAATTGTTTGATGTCTCAGGATCGCTTATGCATTCATTCAAGAGTACAAATGCAAGTTTAACAGTTCCACTCAACGACATTCCTTTGGGGATGTACATGGTGCGTGTAGGTTCAAAATCCCAAAAAGATGTAAGAAAAATATTTATTTACTAGCATTTGTGTTGGAATGTTGGAGTGTGGGAATGTGGAAGTGTTGGAGTGTGGAAGTGTGGAAATGTGGAAATGTGGAAGTGTTGGAGTGTGGAAATGTTGGAATGTTGAAGTGTGGAAATGTGGAAGTGTGGAAATGTTGGAATGTTGAAGTGTTGGAATGTTGGAATGTTGAAATGATAAAATATTGAAGTGTTGAAAGGTCAAAGAGGGGGCTTAACGATGCATTCAGTGAAATCATTTCTTATGAATTAATACATGAGCTTGCGAAAAACAAAAAGCTCTGTAAGAGCGACATCATGGTAGCCCCGTGCACCGC
>JBFHER010000281.1:0-5253 GCA_041584055.1 Bacteroidales bacterium | reverse complement strand
ATGTTGATTACTATGCTCAGCAGGACAGTATTGGTATTCCTGATTGGGATGAACCCGATTTGCTTTGGGAAGAATCATATACCGGAGGACCAACCGGTCTTGAGAATTCAGGGATGAAAAAATGATGGTTTTATGACCAACTTTTAAATAACAAATAATTTTAACAACATGAAAAAATCAGGATTAAAGCATTCAAACACAAACCATGTGTCGCAGGCAAATGATTAAATTTTCTTGTCTTGCGTCTTGTCCCGATAGCTATCGGGATGCATCTTGATACTTATGTCTTGATTCTTGATTCTAATTTTAAGCACATGAAAAAAATTTACAAATTAACGCTGTTCCTCAGCTTATGCGCGGTTTTGCCGGGAGCTTGCTCGGCTGAAACTCAAAAGGCCCAAAAACCAAATGTAATTCTGGTTATGACCGACGACCAGGGATATGGTGACCTGAGTTGCCATGGGAATCCCATATTGAAAACACCCAATATCGATAGCTTGCACGATGAGGCCATTCGTTTTACCGATTTTCATGTCAGTCCGTTTTGTACACCTACCAGGGCTGCACTAATGACAGGGAATCATCCGGGTTACACCGGGGCTTACCGTACCAGTTCGGGGCGTACAATGATGCACCCTGACGAAAAAACCATCGCCAATCTTTTTACAGATGCAGGCTATGCCACCGGCATGATCGGCAAGTGGCATCTGGGAGATAATGCACCACACCGTCCTCAAGACAGAGGATTTCAGGATGTGCTGTGGCACCGCTGTGGAGGAATTGGTCAGGCCTCAGATTACTGGGGAAACGATTACTTCGACGATACTTATGAACGTAACGGGGTTTTTGAAAAGTTCGAAGGCTATTGCACCGATGTGTGGTTTCGTGAAGGAATTCGTTTTGTTGAGAAACACAAAGACCAGCCTTTCTTTCTCTATTTAGCCCTCAACGCACCGCATGGCCCGTACCGTGTTCCCGAAGAGTGGGCAAAACCTTATGAGGGGAATGAGCAGGTTGCCAATCCCAATTTTTACGGGATGATTGCCAACATCGACTACAACATGGGGATTTTTCGTGAACGTTTGAAGGAACTAGGACTCACTGAAAATACAATTCTTATATTCATGACGGATAATGGAACCTCAGCGGGTGCAAAATTTAAAGGATTGGATTCAGAACCTCTGGTTGGCTATAATGCCGGCATGCGGGGTAAAAAATCATCGGTTTACGATGGTGGCCATCGGGTGCCTTTCTTTATTTATTGGCCAAAAGGTGACTTAAGTGGTGGAAAAGACATTGAAACACTGGCCGCGCACATTGATGTGCTGCCAACGCTGGCCGATTTATGTGATATCGGGGTTTCGGACGATTACGATACGGATGGCATCTCATTAAAGCCGCTACTGAAAGGGGATAATGAATCCTGGGTGCGTGATCATCATGTGGTGCAATACCATGGCGGTGCGTATGGAAAAGCGCTGCCTCCCGGACCATTGGCTTACTCCACTGTGCTGACTGAAAAGTGGCGTCTTGTGAATTCTGATGGGCAGTTTCTTTTTGATATTCAAGCAGATCCGGCGCAGCGTAATGATGTGTCAGCGCAAAATCCTGAAGTGGTGAAACAGTTAAGGAAGCTGTATGACCCATTTTGGGCGCGGGTGTCTCCCCGTTTGACGCCGGTGCGCATCGACCTGGGTAACCCGGCAGAGAAAAGAACTGTGCTTTGTTCTCAGGACTGGCATATGAAAACCGGAAACCCGCCGTGGAATTTCAGTTCTATTCAGAAACTACCCAAAGTAACAGGGCCATGGTTGGTTGATATTAAACATGCAGGAACTTATCGGATTACCTTGCGTCAGTGGCCGGCTGAAGCCAATAAACCAGTGGTGGCTGTTCGGGCAAAAGTAGAAATTGCCGGGCAGGAAAAGGAGAATGCTGTAGAAGCTGGTAGCAAAGGCGTTGTGTTTGAAATAGAATTGCCTGCCGGGCCAACCGAGTTGGTGACCTACCTTTATGATGAAAAAGGTGAAGCCGGCGGAGCATATTTTACTGAAGTAGAAGCTTTATAAATGGAATCGCACAATGCAAAACCATGCATGTAATTAGGAAAATACGACCTTACAATTGACAATAAAAATTGAATAAAATGAGATATCAAACATTAGTTTTACTTACAATTCCTATTATTTTAATTGGAATGTCCTGTACAAAGGAAACCCAGAAACAAGCATGGGAAATTGATTCCCAGGATGACTGGCAGACGCAACTGGTACAGAAAACAAACGTAGAGATCACTGACGGAAGAGTTGTACCCACAGCGGATGAGGTACACTTACAAAGTTCAATCAAAAAGTTCTCTAAAAAACAGTCGGTGTCTTCAATTACCCTATCGCAATCGCCTGATTGGTTAAATTGGAATCCGGTTGAGAATGTTGGGCCAACTAACCTGGGGGATGCGCCGGTGGCTTTGCAATTAGGTGATGGCAACTACTGGATGTTTGGCCGCTACAGCAAAAGTAAAAGACAGGCAGAGGTGACATTTCAAAGTAAAGACACCATTCTGAAGGACTTTGATATTCCCCTAAAAACAACGCCTTTCGAACATCAATTTGATGCTCCGGGAGGTTTGAATCAGGGATTAGGCGGATACCATGCCTGGCAGAGCAAGGACATGGTGAATTGGGTGCATCATGGACCTGTAACTGAGAAATTTTCAGCGTGGGTAACCACCGCCGAATATGCAGATGGAAAGCTCTATCTGTATTACGACTTTCCAAACGATCAGGATCCACACCTTTATATCGATGAGGACTTAAGTGATGGTAAACCTGGAAAGAATATGGGGATGGCTTTTAAAGATCCGTCACATGGGTCGGACTGTGCCGTAATACGTGATCTGGAAGGTAATTTTCATCTTATTGTTGAAGATTGGTCACCCATTGATGCATCCACTCATGCCTGGGATTCTCCCCTGGCCGTTCATGCCGTTAGTCCGGACGGGTTCAATGATTTTAAGATTCTGGATCCACCCGTGGATGAACGAACAAATCCAACCGGCAGATTTGCAGAATACGTTCACCCACACTGGCATGCCGAAGACCCTGAAAATTATCCGGGGAAAGCAGCTCCGGTTGATGTGCCTCAGCACAGGGTGAAAGCCGGTGATATGCGTGCTTTTGGGAAATATGAAATCCACGAGCCTGAACAAAACGCTTTTGGTGATTGGGCAGCCATTTCCATTGGCGGACAATATTATTTATTCTGCGATTACGATCAGGCCGGAATGCATGGCAAGCAAAATATGAGCGTTGCATGGTTTACTTCCAATGATATTAATAAGCAGTTTTCTTTTTGTGGAAATGTAGGACAGGGACATCCCGATCCGGATGTGATGTTTGCTGAAGGAAAATTTTATTTATTGACACAGACAAACTTCGATTATGTGAGCTCCGGACCATGGGTGGAAACTGTAGAAGTGCGTGTGGGTGTTGATACCACGAACGATGGTGCCATAGATCATTGGAGCGATTGGCAGGAAGTTCGGGAGCACTACAGTCGCATTGAAGGATTTGCCAAACAGATTGAAAGAATACCTGCAAAGATGGATCTTTCGGAACTTCCTGAAGGGTATGCTTTTCAGTTCGAAGTAAAAATCAAGGATGCAACAGAAAACGAATCCATGCCGGTTCTCGATAAAGTTGTTCTTGTGTTTGAGGATTAATTCCTGGCTCTGATAAAACGCATATTATTAGGTATGCCACATCTCCGGATGGGCATACCTAATTTTTTTATACGGCACAAAGCATTGCCAGAACGGTGAACACCTCCTGAGGGAAAAAACAGCCATTGAATTCACCGTTTTATGGGCATTTATTTTGTTGCTTCAACAACACCCCTGAAATATCCGATGGACTCAGCAATGCCCATGAAAGGGTCTTTCATGTCCTTTTCGTGTTCCAGACTAACCATACCGCTGTAGCCAACTTTTCGTAACATTTTAACAAAAGCCGGGATGTCAATCACCCCACGGCCCACTTCCAATGAGTACCCCAGCTTTGTAGTTCCTGTCACATCTTTCAAATGGATGTCATGAACTCTGTTTTTGTACTTTTTTAAATCTGCCACGGGGTCTTTCCCATTGCGTGTATCATGACCAATGTCCAGACACATGCCAACCCGCTCATCCAGGTCTTTTACCTTCTCCCATACTGCATCTGCATCCTGATAAATATCAATATCAGGTCCGTGAAGGTGGATGGCAAATTTCATATCATACGCTTTTACTTTTGCTTCAACATAAGGAAGGAGCTCGTAGTTTGGCACGCCGACAATAATTTTTACACCCACATTTTTTGCATATTCAAAGGCCTCATCCACGTCTTTCTTTGTTTTCATATAAATGGGGCCTACACCGTATCCTGTTACACCCTTCTCCCTGCATTTTGCATGAAAGGTTGCAATTTCTGACTCCGTACTTTTGATAGGTAGGTGAAAGGATTTGATGCACAGGTAATGGACATCGAGGCGTTCCATGGTTTCCAATGTTGTATTCAGATCAAACTTATTGAATGTCCAGCCGGCCATACCCAATTTGAATGATTCTCCAGTTTCAGGAGCTTTCTGCTGTCCGGGACGCGCCTCCTGTGCCACTGCAGAAATGAATAGCGATAATCCAAGGACAATACTAAAGAGTGTTTTTTTCATAATAGGATTTTAAAATATATGTGTAAATAATTTTTATAGTAAATCAAAACGTTCACGCGGTATGAGGTCTTGGAAGTTTCTGTCCGGAGGACATAAACTTTCAATCCGAAAAGGGCTGGCTTAGGGCAAAAGAATGTTTAATTTAAAAGTACCGCCATGCCCTATACCGTGTGTTGCCAGCTGAGCTTTATTCTGTCATTATTTCTTTTACTTTCTGTTCCAATATTTTCCTGTCAGGTAAGTATAACTGATACTTCAGGTAAAATTGCCTCATTAAATAGATGTTACTTTTGCTAAATCCTTTGCCAAATCTTGATTTCAAGTCTTTAGAAAGATTTGTCAATAATGAGCTACCATATTCAGCCTTTTCATTTCCATGTTGTTCGTATTCTACAATATACTTTCCAATCTCCCAATTTGCTTTCAATAGCTCGTTTTTAACCACTTGAGTTGCTCTTTGCCGAGCACTTTCAATTGTAATTCCAATCAAATCAACAAGTTTTTTGATATATCTCGATATTTTGAATCTTCATATTCATTATCAACATT
>JBFHER010000280.1:0-5270 GCA_041584055.1 Bacteroidales bacterium | reverse complement strand
GCATACAAGGGTTTTTTTAGAAAGCTTGTCACTAAACTGGTTGTGAAGAATGCCGCAGCTGTCATGCCGGTGACAGATCATCTCAGACGTTCCATGGAGGCATGTGGTCTTAAAGGGAATTATTCAATTGTTCCCAATGTGGTGGATGTTAAGGCGTTTAAACCAGGTCATCTTAAAAAATCAGTAAAAAAACAGATCCTGCACATCTCTTGTTTTCTTGATGAACACAAGAATATTTCTGGGATCATTGATGCTGCTTCAGATGTATATGAACACAGGAAAGATTTTAAAATTGTATTTGTTGGAGATGGTGTTGATTTCGAGATGTTAAAGGCCTATGCCTTCTCCAAAAAGGAAGGGCTTGCGCTCTTTGAATTCAGGGGGATGCTTGAGGGAAAAGCAGTTGTAAAGGAAATACAAAATTCGGATTTCCATCTGATGTTTAGCCGCTACGAAAATCTACCTGTTGTAAACCTTGAATGTTTTGCATGCGGAATACCTGTTTTATCTTCTGATGTGGGTGGTATCAGGGAGCATTTGCCTAAACAACTGGGGCGACTTGTACCTTCAGAAGATAAGGATGCTTTGCAGAAAGCAATGAATGAGATGCTTGATGAACTTCCTGACTATGACCCCACGTACATTCGGAATTATGCTATGAGGCATTTCAGTCAGGAGGCTATTGGTAAGTCTTTTGATGCCATTTATAACAAGGCGATTGCCAGTCAGCAAGGCAATCAAAAATAAAAATTCAGGATTGGCCTGGTAATAAAAATGCAATGAACTTAAATTTTATCGATAAAAAAACGGAGGCGGACTACAATAAAATATTACAACTGATCAAGCTTCGTAAAAATGGTGTTGTTTCGGATGCGCTTAGAAATTCGGGTTTTAAATACGACAAAATATGGGGCGTTTCAATCCCTCATTTGCGAAACATTGCCGGAACCTTTTCAAAAAACAACACACTTTCTCAGTTACTCTGGAACAAAAAGTGGCGCGAAACAATGATTTTAGCAACCATGCTTGCCGAGATTGAAGTGATGGATGATAAGGATCTGGAAGCGTGGTTATCGGAAGTTAATAATCTGGAACTTGCGGAACAAATCGCGTTTAACCTCTTATCAAACGTAGAACGTAAGCATGGGTATTGGCTGGATTTAATTAAAAACACCTCCGATTATCAACGAATAAGTGTTCTAAAGGGCTTATACAGGTCTTTTTTAATGAAAAAAAACAATGTGGATTTCGCTGTTGGCTTGTTCGAAGGAATCACAGCATTGCCGGTGACTGAGGGGTGTAGTGTGCTTGAAATTAAAGCATTTGGGCAGTTATATGCTTGTATGGGAAGAACATATCCTGATTTAATAAAACCAATTTTAGCATTTATTTATAAATTTGTAGGAGTCAACTCATCCTGGGAAGCCATGCGTGAGATCGCAGAAACCGAATTTAACTGGTTAAATGAAACCTAGAAGATACATCATACAACTAATTTTAATAACAACGATGTTGGCTTTAGTGTATGCTGTTTCTGTTGAGTCATTTGCAGGTGAAACGAACTTCCCATTGGAATATCAGTCCGTACAGGACTCCTTTCCCCCAATAATAATAGATACCACCGAGACCTTCGAGCAGGTTGATTTTACGGCTGCTCCTGAAGACATGACCGACAGTGTTCCACCTGCAAACGCCATTGAGGAATTTGAAAAACGAATGGAACTGATTTCCCAAAAGGGACAAGGTCGAAAATTCAAGGTTGAAGGCGATTCCCGCAGTACCCCGTACATTGTGAATGGGGAGATTGTAGCCAGTCATGTGGACCAGAAAACAAAGGATAAGCGAGCCCGGCTATGGAAAGAGATCAACCCAGCTGATGAAATCCGACGACAAATGAAAATCAATCAGTCCCTGCTGGAAAAGTACGAAAAGAACCTTAAAGTAGCGGAATCCATAAAAAACGATCTTCTGGTAGTGGCCATGGAACGTAAAATTGATTATACCAGAAAAAGAATCAAAGAGCAAAAGCGAGCTTTGAAGAAAATTAAGTAAATAAACGTTTTATGTTAGAACAGGACAATCTGAAACAGAAGATTGCCCTTACACTTATTCCCGGAGTTGGAGACAGGATGTTAAAGGCATTGCTGTCTTATTTCGGTAGCGTAGAGGCAATTTTTAATGCGAATGCTTCTGATCTGGCTTCTTTGCCCCGTGTGGGTTCAAAGTTGTCGGGATTCAGGACCAATAAAAGCCTGATGGAACGGGCAGAAAAAGAGGCTGCATTTGTTTTGAAAAATCACATTAAGGTTTCCTTTTATCTCGACAAAGATTATCCGTACCGTTTGAAAGACTGTAATGATGGGCCTGTACTGATTTATTATCAGGGCAACATGAATCTGAACTCAGATCGTATTATCAGCATTGTAGGCACAAGAAACAGTACGGCATACGGCAAGCGCCTGGTTGCAAATGTTATAAATGAACTCTCTGACTTTGATTCAAAAATTGTTGTGGTCAGCGGTATGGCCTACGGCATTGATATTTTGGCCCACCGGGCATGTGCAAATCACCAGATGCAAACAATTGGTGTGCTGGCACATGGACTGGATCGCCTATACCCATCGGTCCACCGGGAAGCAGCGAAAAAGATGATGAAAAATGGTGGTCTGCTCTCCGAGTTTCCATCCGAAACAAATCCCGATCCACAGAATTTCGTAAAAAGAAACAGAATTGTTGCAGGACTATCTGATGCAACCCTTGTTATTGAATCCGGTTTAAAAGGGGGCGCGCTGATAACAACAAACATTGCTTCCTCGTACAATCGGGATGTCTTTGCCTTTCCGGGGGAAGTTGGAGCTCCTTTTTCTTCCGGTTGCAACTGGTTGATAAAAACCAATCAGGCGGCCATGATCGAAAATGCCAAAGATCTTGTGGCGCAGATGAACTGGATAAAAAAGAAAAACAATAACAATCCGGTTCAGACTTCCCTGTTTCAGGAATTAACAGATGATGAAAAACAAATTTTTGATTTGCTTCGACAAAAAGGTGAGATGGCTCTGAATTTCATAAGCCTTGCACTGAACCAGCCAATCAGTAAAACATCTGTCATCCTTTTTAACATGGAAATGAAAGGGATGCTTCAGGTGCAGCCGGGGAATGTGTATCGATTGATATAATGTAAAGTCGTCCTAGCTGCATCGTTTAACTTTTTCAGGAGCGTCCAGCTTGCGTTAACAAGATTGTTCGCGGATTTTATGACTGCTGACCGTAGCTTGCTTGCATTTGAAATCCGCGTCCATGCATTGGTTTAATAAGTTTTCCGAAAAACAAAAGATTTTCTTTATTTTGGGGTGGTAAAAACGTATACCTATAAGTAGAAAATGGATCATTTGATATTTCTGTGGAAAAATTCACAATAATCCATTTTATTATTGAAAATCTGGTTAATAAATCATGGTAAATGTTTATTATTAACTTTTTATGATAGATTTTCATTATCCCGAAGGGATGAGTAATAAAAAATTCTCTTTTTACGACATAAAAATACGAGTTTCACAATTCAGAAGGGGTTTATTTTGTTCCAGAATAGGCTTGATGTTGGTGAACTAATCTGAATGGATGTAGAAGGTCACGGATGCAAATCCGCGCCAGCGGGGGTTTACCCTCCACGAGCATTACGATCAGATGCAAATTGTAAATATGTTGAGCAAGTCAGAATCATATAATGAAAAATTAGCATTGATAGCGAAATCCCGATATTTTACATCGGGAAATGCTCGTATGTACGATCCACTCTTGGGTCAGTTCATCAGTGTGGATCCGCTGGCCGATAAGTATCCGGGATGGGGAAGTTATGTTTACGCGCTAAATAATCCATTGATTTATGTAGATCCGGAAGGAGAATCGGTTTGGTTGCATGATGAAGATGAAAACGGAAACATTACTATTGTGCAATACGAAGAAGGGATGGAATACGACGGAGATAGTGAATTTATATCATCTACAATTGATATGTTAAATGCAATGAGTGAGGTTGATGAAGGCTCTGATGTTTTATCTGATTTGATTGATAGCGATAATAACTTTGACTTTACAAATACAGCTTCATCAGCAGGAAGTGGAACGTTGCAGCTGGATTATAAGACCGACCCTAAATATGCAAATGGTGGAGCTCAGATTCATGCAGCTTCTCTTATGGAAGCAGGAACAACTAAACGCTCTCAACTTGAATCTGTTGCTCATGAATTATTTCATGGTTTTCAAAGAGAGAAAGGTCAAAATCCAGCCACAGTCAATGGTGAAGTTGGTGCTTATCTTTATGGAAGGGGAGTTGCCGCAAACTCAAAATATTCCACTACAGGTATGATGGGATTTGGGAACCAGTCATCAGAAGGTGTGAAATATGATCAGGCTATGTTGAATCTTATGTGGGGGAACAAATCCGATTTTAAAAATAATTATAACAATGCTCTAAATAATTTCCAAAAAGGTTCAAGTGTGAATAATTATGGTAATGGGCTGTATCGTAATCATAAAGTTGATCCGAATTACGCGCCTCTTATTCAGAAGTATTTACCAATAATAAAATAACGGTTTTATGAATATATTAAGCTTTATTACATTATTAACGGTTTGCTTCTTTGGTGGACAAGATTCGGTTAGGTCTGTTGCAAAAGAAGCCGTAAATCCGGGAGTGAGATTCGAAATAGAACCTTTCATAATCGAAACTGAAACTGAGCATTTGAGATTGGATAATCTAAAAGGTACTGCTTTACTATGTTTAGCACTTAATAAAAAGGGGCAAGTGGAAAGCTTTACTATAAATGTGTTGAAGTTAATCCATGAAAACGATACTTTGGTTAACTATATTGATTTTACAAGTCAAAAAACATGCAAGGGTAGTTATCCAAAGAGTGTTTCAAAATATTATCCAGATTTGTCCAACTATGTGGATAAGCTGATTATAATTCCAAGAGAGGGAGTTAAAAATGAAGAACATGCAACTTGCACTATGTACGTAAAGGTGAAGATTGATAATAAATAGAATATTTTAAAAGTATACAAAAGCCTCAATATGGGGCTTTTGTATTTTACAGCTCTTCTACTTTATGGTTTAGGCTGTCCAGGAAACCCCTGTTCGGCGTAGCGTCTCGCTACGTCGTAAGTAATACTAAGCGTCCTCGCTTCCATAATATATATTTCGCTTAATTTTGTATCTTTGGATTACTCTAGAACCAACAATATGTCAACTGGATACCAAATTGAAGATC
>JBFHER010000279.1:0-5291 GCA_041584055.1 Bacteroidales bacterium | reverse complement strand
TTTAATGGACTTCTGATGAGGGACTTACATTCCCAATGATTCTTTCAGACGTTTTGCCCCGGTTTTACTTGTTTTTACAGTCTCATTGCATTTTAGCTCAATGATAAAAGTTTCCTTTTCATAGCGTTCCATGCGTTTGATCTGATCCGTATGAATAATGTAGGAGCGGTGAATCCGTACAAAGGATTTTGGGGGCAGGTGATCTTCAAAATAGTGCATTGTGGCTTTCTTTAAGAAACGTCCCCTTTTGGTATAAAGCATCACGTAATCATCTTCAGCCTGGATGTACCATATTTCGTCAACCGGGATGATGTCAATTTTTGAACGGTCCTTCACCACCACGCGATCAATGGTTGTTTCCTTTTCCCGCACATCATCCAGCAGTTTGTTCACTTCCTGTGGTGTTTGTGAATGAATTCGTTCCTTGGCTTTTTCAAGGGCTTTAAAGATTCGTTCAGGCGTATAAGGTTTTAGCAGGTAATCAATGGCGTTAAGTTCAAAGGCTTTGATGGCGAATTGATCATAGGCAGTAATAAAGATGACGTGAGGGCGTTTGTCAAGCAATTCCAGCATTTCAAAACCGGTTATTTTGGGCATTTGAATGTCCAGGAAAATCAGGTCAGGATCATGGTCTTTGATGGCCTTGAATCCGTCAAAACCGTTGTTACACTCAGCGATCACTTCAAAATCAGCTTGTGTGCTCAGGTGTTTTTTTACCAGTTCTCTTGCTGGTTGTTCATCATCAATTAAAATGCATCGTATCATAGCTCTATAATGGAATGGTTACTACTGCAGTAAATCTGTTATCTTCTTTAGCGGTTCGAAGCAATCCCTTTTGTCCAAACGTAAGAGAAAGCCTGTCAGAAACGTTTCTCAGGCCAACACCGGCACCTTTTCTTGGGAGTGAATCCGGATCAAAGGTATTTGAAATGATGATTTCCATACGACTATTTTTGATGCGCGCATTGGTAGAAATCAGGATTGGAGCAAGACTTTCGTAAACGCCATGCTTAATGGCATTTTCGTAAAGTGGCTGAAGGATCATCAGGGGAACATTTACGTCCATACATGCTTTCTCAATCGATTCATCAAGAATCATTTTATCTCCGAACCGCAATTTTTCGATGGCCAAAAAACGTTCACAATTTTTCATTTCATCTTTAAATGAAACCAGGCCTTCGTCACCTTTACGAAGTGAATAACGCAAATAATCCGAAAGTTGTGCAAGCATTTCAGAAGCTCTGTCCGGATCACTGGCGATTAAATAATTAACAGAGTTTAAGCTGTTAAAAAGAAAATGAGGGTTAATCTGTGCTTTAAGTATATTCAGTTCGCTCTCACGGATAATTCGTTTGAGTTTTTCTTCGTTTAGCTTTTTTTCTTTGTTTTCCCTGAAGATAATAATGAAATAAGAGACAAGAAAAAGTAGCATATAGTACATCAATCCAACGCCGATTCGTTCGGTGGTTGCACTCACATGCAAAATTTTTGCAGGGTAAAGGTCTGCAACTTTATTTGTTACAAATGTGATGGTCAGAATCCATACGGTAACCAGGATGGCTGCGCTGATCAGTTGTGTCATGAACACAGACCAGGGGTCTGTTTTGTCCGGTCGGTTGTAAAAGGTAAGAGGCCAGATGGCCAGTCCCAGAAGTGCGAATACCAGATTAAAGATGATGGCATCAAACAAGGAATGTTCAAAAGGCAAATGTATCTGAAAATAAAACCAGCTAAAATGGAGGAGTCCGGCCAGGAGCCAGACACCTCCATAAATGGCAATGCTTAAATTATTTTTCAGAAATGGATGGGTCATGTTTAAATTGATTTTACCTCACCGCCACCGAGTATTGCAATCCCCTTTATCACCAATGTTTTAGTTGTATCTGTGGGTTGTTCCAAACGTTTTTTACGTTTGTCCCCGAAGCTGCCAAGAATGCCAGTCACTTCAACTTTCACATTCCAGTGGGAGGGTACGATAATGGTGTTGCCTCCAAAAATATTGACCATCTCAATCACATGAATGCCTTCGGCCAATTTTGCACCGGTGAGATCAATTTCTGATCCCCCAAAAATAGCCGTTGCTTTTCCGCCTTTAAAAGACTGACTGTCCACACGGATGTCGCTCCCTCCGAAAATTGAAACGGTATCAATGATATCCGTTGATGAAACATCCTTTAATTTTGTATAGTGTCTGCCAGACATCCGAAGTACGATGAACACACCACTAAAAATAAGCAAACTGGGCCAGAATACCTCGTGAAATTGAAATGAAAAGTTATAGATTTCATCCAAAAGAAAGAAGCCGCCAATTAGTACCAACACACTATAACCAAGGCTGTTTCCGCGATTCCCCGCAAGTCCAACGCCACCAATTACGATTAGGATCGTATACCATCCAAACAATTCCCTGATCCACCATACTTCAAATACCTCGAGGTTATACAATAACCAAAGGGAACCGAATATGATGGCAGCAATGCCTAAAGCCACTTTGCGGCGATTGGCTGCTTTTAAATGTTTGTAAGTCTCCTGATTTTCCATGACTTATTTTTTAATTGTTTTCTGTATCAAAGATAAGATCAACTTTTCCACTGACAAACAGCTAATCGGTAAATTGCTTATTTTATAGGGGTGAACGTAGATTCAAACCCATATGTCAGATCGATAGAGCCGGTTGTGATTGATAGGATGGCTGTTTAGAATATTGTCATACGTAAATTTAAAGCTTTAAATTTGGATTTATAGAGTTTAAAGTAAGGTGTTTTCACCCTAAAAATTTAGAGATATGTTCATTTATCAATAAAAAGTAGTAAATTGAGTTGGCAATAACATGCCGCAATAAAGTTGATTTAGAAATTTAAAAAAGAATATTTATGAGAAGCAAGGTGTTAGGATTCGGAGTGTTTTTTTTGATTGGATTGATGTATCATTCTTTTGCACAAGACGTTAACTATTCACAGTACGGAAATATAATTGTTACGGAGTCGACAACGATAATTGATGGTTTTGAGTCGCCCGCCTTTACGATTTATTTTGAGGATGAAATTCCTGAGATGGAAGATGCATGGAAAGATTATTTGAAATCAAATTACAATGTAAAGCTGCGCAATACACGGGGCTTCCTGAAGGCGGAGGAGGTTTCGTTGCCGGAAATTAGCAACAAGGCAGTTACACTCTATTCTTTGTTTGAAGCGAAACGCCCCCTGCCAAAATTCTTAGTGGCTGTGGCGGTTTCAAGAGACACTTTTATCTCTGCATCCAGTCACCCAAAAGAAGTAAGTAATGTAAAGACGATGATGATTAAATTCGTCAAAGCACATCAGCTGTCAGTTGTTAATGACGCATTGGAAGCGGACATGAAGCTTTATGAAAAGATGAGCAGCGAACTGGCAAAAATTGAAAAGCAGAAGGCTGATGAAACAAAAGGTAAGATTCGAAGTGAGGGAAGTATCGTTAAATACAACAATGAAATTGAAAAAAATAAGCGGCGAATTCTAGACATTGAAGCCGATATATCCGTATTGCAGCAAAAGGTTGAAAAGGAAAAATCTGCCGTTGGAGACTATCAAAATAAGATGACAGATTTACAAAAGAACATTGATGAACAAACTGAAACAATTCGTCTTCAAAAAGAGAAGATCGAAAAAATCAGGGCAAAAAAGGATTTAATCATTAGTCAGTCAGCTAATCAGAAGTAAATCCGTGAATCGGCATGCTAAAGCCCATGCCCAGATATAACTGTTTCTCGGTGGGAGCTTGAACGAGTCTCCATAGACTTTCGGAATAAATAATTGCATTGACTGCTTCTGCGTAGTCGGTATTGTTTATGCCACCGAAAACAGACAGCGTGTAAATTTTTCCGAGTTTGAATCGCAAACCTCCTTCAACACCCGCGAACAGTTGGGTGATTCCTGGTGATTTGGACCCTGAGACAAGTGCCAGTTCATCAGAAATATAAGTCTCATTTTCTTCAAGTTGGTCCTCTTGAATTTTGCCACGTTTGTAAAGTTCCGAATTTGAATTCGTCAGACAAATGCCTATTTCCGGTCTTAAATAAAAGAAAAAACGCGAATCCTTGATCTGCCAGATCATTTCAGGACCAATGAAAAATGCATACCCCTGATTGGAGAACTGTGCCTCATAAATATAGTCATAACCATCATCCAAATCAGGGAACTGTTCCACCAGTTTGCTGCCTGAATAGGTAAATCCTCCAACGAGGGCCAGAGAAGAAGTCAAATGATAGGAATAAATCAGGTCTGCAAAACCGACATCATTCAGGTTATAATCAATTTTAGCCTTGCCTGTTCGAACGCCCAGACTTCCATATTGGGAGAACGCGTGACTGCTAAAAATAAGCAGAAAAAAGAGAAGGAATAATCGAGGTGTATTACGCATAAAAAGCTTCTTTGCCAGGATAATGATATTTTGTTTTAGCCATTTCCGGAGGGAAAATAAAATATTTCACTTCGGCTTCAGAGAGAAGGGTTCCATCCGTGGATGTGAGTTCGGTATGAAGTATTGCAAAGCGTCGGTTTTGTTCTTTTAAAGAACATTTGAGCTTTAAAAGCCCCTGATTCATCAGGGCCGGTTTTCGGTAGGTGATATGTATGGATGCCGTTACACCTGATGTTCCGCAAACCGCATAAACAAACCATGCAGCGATTTCATCATGGACAGTTGCCTGAATGCCACCGTGCATCACGTCCTTGTATCCTTCGAGGAAATGATTCGGAGTAAGATCGCAATAGAGGACTTCGTCTTCTTCCTTAAAACGAAGATTTAATCCATGCAGGTTGTTAGGTGAACAGCCAAAGCAATGATAATCTTCAGCCTTTGCATCAATAAAAGGGTTAACTATGTCACGCATTTTTAGAAAATTATAGAGTAAAATTATAGAAAAATGACAAGGAGGGCGTCAATTCATAGGATTATTTAGGATTTCCCACCGCTTTTAACATATTGAAAAATGTTGATATCCCTTTTGTCGAGTTCTATGGCCTTGTTTAATTGTATGTGCATTCCTGCCTGATCGGCGGCCACCATCCCCAACACAATGTTTTGAATATTTGCACCGGCAATGGCTGCATTGTACAACTCATCAAGGGTCAGATTGATGTTTGCTTTTTTGCACAAAATAAGTCCTCGTATTAGGTCGTCGGTGGAAACAGAACTAAACTTTATCCGGATTATTTTTATGAGTGAAACGGAAATGCCATTGGTTTTTGCACTCAACCAAAGCAATAATTGCCTGGCAAAAACAAGCAGGAGTACGACAAATATTATGACAG
>JBFHER010000278.1:0-5292 GCA_041584055.1 Bacteroidales bacterium | reverse complement strand
TCTTTCCAATCACTTTCTCCCGACACATCACAAAGCAAGCCATTTTTTGCAATACTCACAACCCGAATGAAACCATCATTGTCCCAGTCGAAATTAAACATTTTAACTGCCACGGTTTTCTCATCGATGAACGGAAATATTCTGGATACATCATGCATGTTATTCGATAATCTGAACGTGTATTCGTAAGTAAAAAGATTTGCACCTTCGATGCCCAGGTTTTCATCCCGTTCAGTACTCAGAAAGTACTTGTACAAATTACCGTCATCGCCACTGACACCCTGTGCAATTATTTTAAAAATATGACTCCCCAATTCTTCAGACATTTCGCCTTCCAGCGGATTGATTGGCCCAAAAACAAACCATTTACCATCCATGTCCTCATCATCCTTAAAAGATCTTGTATTGATAAGCACACCGCTTTTGTAATTCCCCACCGGATCCACTCCTTTTGCATCCTCATTGGTCCAGCAATCAGGGCCTCCATAAATAGAAAAATTTACGGTTGTATTAAATTCGCCCTTCCCCTCATCAAATTCACCCCCTGTATCGGGATCAAATATCCGGATGTAAAAAGACTTTTTGTAATTGTTCGGAATGCGTGCAAAAAAGATCTGGCAAAAGTCATCATCTCCCCAGCTGACATCGGCATCTGCTCCAAAAGTGACAAGGTGGGGAATATTCTCTTCCTTCTCAGGAGCAGATTGCGAAGACACACGAAAAGGAAACAATGCCACCACCGCAAATAACAGTGAAATCATCCACAAATATGGCTTACTTCTTTTCATGCTTTATTAAAAATCAACTTTTCCACTTACATCCTGTCTGTAACACTGCTAATATTCAAAAAATTCCTTAAATATAGATAACTTTTTACCGAAGCACAAAATCAATCCAGTAAACTATTTCCCGAACTTAAGGCATGGTTCCGAAGCACAATAAACTCGATCCGGTTATTCATTTTTATATCCGGTCGATTTCCGGCCATTGAAATTTTAAAAGGCCTCGACGAACCATATGCTTTCGTCTCAAGTCTGCTTCTGCTCACACCCTTCTTTTCAAGCAGTTTCCTGATGCCTTCAGCTCGTGCCCTTGTATGATTCATCCCATCAACTGCCTCCCATGATGGGTCAGTGTGGAGTGCAATCTCCACTTTAACATTCGGAAACTCATTTAATATGTTTGCAATTGTATCCAATAGATGTTGATTTCTCTCTATCGGGAGAGAATCATTGAATCGAATCCAGTTAAAATCAATTTTCTCCAGCTTGCTATTCAATTCCATGTTTTCAGAAGGTGACAACTTTGCAAAATTAAATCCAAAACAATAGGCATCGGTGGTTGGATCGAACAAACGATCACCATTGATAGAGTCAATGTCGCCCTCCGAAGGAAGATTCTCCAGAATGCGCTGGTATCCCCGTTTTTCAACCAATTCCTGATTGTCTGCAAAAATGCTTATCTGCTTTCTCACACAATGCTCGCTCCGTTGCCCTAAACTATCCGTGCCAATTACCCCCAGTTGAATAAAATACTCCCCTGCCTCGGGGTACTTATGCTTTTCCTTTGGATGTATTGAAAGATCACCATCACCAAATTCCCAATAGTAACGCTCCAGATCGATGCCCGGCAGATTACTTTGAACGGCATTCATGTCAAGGACATCCTCCACTGTAGCAACATCCAGCACATCAATATAAGGTTGAACATGTTTCTCAATATCGAACTCAAAGGCACTTTTTGTAAAAAACACATTCCCGGTAACCTCATCAATCAGATTAAGTTTTACGCTGTAATGACCAGGTCCGGCAAAACAGTGTTTCACCTCCACTCCATCCTTGATTGTACCATCGCTGAACTCCCACTGATATTTTGTAAATGGGGTTGTATTTTCGGATGAATTTTCATCTGTAAAAAGGAAGCAATACTGCCCTTCTTTTTGCATGTTACAATCCATAAATGGATAGGAACGGGCATGAAACTCAAAAATATCATCCGTATTTTCACGATTGGATGAAATAAATCCTGCTTCAAGGTAATCATCGGCGCAAATTGAAATATCATCGTATTTGGAGTTGAGGGGCGCATCGAGCAGAACGGGCTTACTCCAGCCTGATTCCATCTTATAAGCCACAAGCAAATCCTTTCCTCCATGGCCATCATAACCGTTTGATGAAAAATAAAGATCTCCCTTTTTATTTAAAAACGGATAGGCTTCACTGGAATGCGTGTTGATACCAGCTCCGAGATTTTCAGGCATCAGCCAGCTACCACCTTCACTTTTTCTGGAGATATACAAATCTGATCCCCCAAAACCACCGGGCATATCAGAGGTGAAAATAACAAATTGTCCTTGCGGATCATATGCCGGAGTTGTGAGTGAGTAGTCGTTGCTATTGTACGGAAATGGTCGTGGTTGATTCCATTTTCCATCCACTTTTTCTGACATAAAAAGACCCAGTTTATTGTTCGGATTCACCACATCCTTGAATTTCACACCTGCTTCAATGTTTCTGGAATAGATGATATTTTCAAAATCCGCAGTAAAGGTTGCCGGCCCATCATGCAGCGCAGAAGAAAAAAAACGTTGAAACAAACTTGCCTTCTCCCAGCTAACACTGTCCGATTTCTGAACATAATACAGGTTCAGGGGCAGGTTATTCTCTGCCCCTTTGTAAGTGATTAAAACATCGTGCTTTTTATTAGAGCTGTAAACGATGCCATCCTCGTAAAATACCGGCGAAAACTCGTCGTAGACGGGCGTGCTGAAAGGGGGTTTGTTCAGCTCATATTTTTCCTTTTGTGCCTTCATTGCGAATGCATAAACCAGGAGAAGAAGTATGTGTATCGATCGTTTCATTGAGTCGGTTAAAAGTTTCTTGGATTCATTACATCCATCAAATAATCAAAATTATATTTGAGCATTATTTCATGTGTCCCTTTCTGATAGCTTTCCAGTTCAGAGAAAGTAGTTCCGTAGGCATACGCTATTTTCAGCTGATGATTGATGTTAAACTGAGCCAGCCATAGAATTGAATTTTTGGTGCGATAGGATGTACCGAGCCATAGGCGATCTTTGATTATAAGATTCAGATTTAAGTCAAGTTGATTAGAACTCACCGGATTAAATTTCCATAAGACAGAAGGCAGGATTCCAAAATTATCTGACATCTTAAAGGTATTCCCAATTGTCATCAGGTAATTTGAGTTGTTCAATTCTGCACTCAGGGTATATTTATTACTTGCTTCATCGAAGGTATGCCGAATAAAACCCGGCATTGAAACTCCTGCAAAAAAAGTGTTGGTATAATAATACACCCCGGTACTGAAATCGGGAAGCACAAAGGTCTTTCTTCCTGCCATCAGGATTTCATCATCTGCATCGACGGATTCAATTCGCGAATTATCATCATAATTCATGTAAATACCTCCGGCAACACCAAAAGAAAGTTTTCCTTTCCCCAGTTTCAAGCGAAATGCATAATTTCCAAGGATACTGGTCTCATTGTAAAAACCAAGCTTGTCATTTACGACGAGCAGTCCCAGGGCAACCTTGTCGTTTTTCAACGGTGCGTGAATGGCAAAGGTCAGCGTGGAAGGTGCACCATCGAAACCAACCCACTGATTTCGTTTAAGGACGGTGAGGCTCATCAGCTCTTCACTCCCTGCATACGCAGGATTCAATGCCAGCGCATTCAAAAGGTACTGGTCCTCAAGTGGACGCAACTGAGCCAGGGCATTTTCTGTGCAGGCAAAAAACAGACAGGCAAAAAGGATATGATACCCAAACCCTGAGCGGCGTCTAAATACATTTCTACGCACACACCAGGCATGCATGCGTGGCATCGTCAGTGGAAATACTGACAAGGCCTGTTGCATTTTAGCGTATGCTGAGCCTATCGTTTTATGGAAATATAACCTTTTAATGTGCTTTCTTCTTTTAGTTCAATGATATAAAAGTAGGTGTCAGCAGGAAGGTTATTACCATCCTGGTCTTTTCCGTCCCAATCGTTATAATAGTTATCGGTCTTGTATACCTCATTTCCCCAACGGTTGAAAATAAACAGTTTGTTCTCACCCATATTTTCAAGACCATTGATAACAAAATAATCATTCTTCCCATCTCCGTTTGGAGTCATTACATTGGGGATAAACAGATCATTTACAAGGATGGTCACCTCATCGCTTGCTTCAGGACAAACCCCGTTGATAACCGTCCATCTGAAAATATTTTCCCCGACAGACAAACCACTTATATCCGTTTCTGTGGATGCTTCATCTCCCAGATTCCCGGTGCCATCTACCCGCATCCAGCTTCCAGTGCCCACAAGGGGAAGCTCCGCCTCCAGTGAGGTATAAAACTGATAGTTAAGTTCCTGATCCGGTCCTGCATCCGCTGCAGGTTGTTTATCAACAATCACATGTACCTCGGCACTGTCCACACATCTATTTTCAGCCTCAGAGCTCACACGAAACAAGGTATTCTCAATGGGTGCAACAAGCTGTTGATTTGCGGTAGGATCAGAAATATAAACCCCGGGTTCCCAATTGACAGGAGCATTCGAAGACGCAGTCAAAGTGACTGTGCTTCCTTCGCATATTTGAACATCATCACTCAATACTAAATTTGCAGTGGGTTTAAAAACAACGGTGTTTGTTGCAGTGTCCTTGCAAATGCTCTCTCCCACAACCCATCCAAAACGGAATGTCCCGGGCGTATCAACCTGAACAGCACTTGTCAGCGCCTCAGCATTTTCAAATACCCCTGCGGATGCACCCTCTACAGTCACCCACTCACCGGGTGATCCCACATCATTGCCAACCAGAACTGCATTAACCCCACAAACTGTATCATCAATAAGAATACCGGCATCAAACTGTTCATAAAAAACAAGCGATATAATTGAATCCTTTTGACATATCCCATTGCTTTCCGTCCATCTCAGTTCATAATGGCCATAGGCCGATACGTGGATCTCAGGATTTTCCCTTGCATCATCCGGAACAAATCGAATGTCTCCGGGACCACTTACTTTTTCCCACTTTCCGTTGCCCGGACCATCTACGGCATTCAATTGATGTGTATTTCCACACACCTCTCCCCCTTGGCCCGGATCGGCGATCGGAGGTTCAATAAACGATATATTTAGGAGGGTGTCATCGGAGCAATGCCCGTGACGAACTTCCCATTTCAGAACATAATCCCCAAAGTCGGATGCAGCGATCATGGCACCTGCCTCCTGTTCAAGCGATTGAAATGTCAAATCACCTACACCTGCAGTTTGTTGCCAG
>JBFHER010000277.1:0-5309 GCA_041584055.1 Bacteroidales bacterium | reverse complement strand
TTAGTTATCATACCATAAAACCGTTGCACATTTTCCTTCAGATTAGGGTTCTCTTTGTACAAATTAAAATATGATTCAGGCAGGTTGTAGGGAGCATGGGGTGCATTGGTTGAAAGGTAGCAGAAAAACGGATGATCCTGGTTTTTCTCAATAAATTTCAATGCTTCTCTAAAAAATACATCGGTGCAATATCCGTTATACGGTTCCGTTTTACCATTGTGCCAGAAAGTGTCATCAAAATAATCATTTTTCCAATAGTCGGGGCCCTGAGTGATCCCGCCTCCACCATGTCGCACCACCTCATGAAAGCCTCTGTCTTCCGGGCGAGAAGGATAGTTATCCCCAAGATGCCATTTCCCAAACATCCCGTTTACGTAGCCATTTTGAGCTAAAATCTGAGGAAGGATTACTTCATCCTCAAACAGGATTGAACGGCCAGTAATTGTATGAAATACATTTAACCTGTTGGTATGCCTTCCTGTCATTAAAGACCCCCGGCTTGGAGCACAGGTTGTAGATACATGGTAATTGGTAAAACGGATTGCATCGCTGTAAAACCTATCAATGTTGGGTGTTTTCACATAGGGATTGCCCATGCATGCAAGATCACCCATCCCCTGATCATCCGTAATCACAATGATTATGTTTGGTTTTTGCACTGAAGGTTCTGAGGCATTTCCTTTAAAAAAAGGCATGATGCTCAGAATAAATAATAAAACAGAAATGTTAAATTTTTTTTTTGACATGATTATAATTTTTAAAGTATGAAGCCTTTCCATCATCATAAAAAAGAGAGATGTGACTTCAAAACGAATTGCTACGACTGCTTAGATTTCAACTAAGGCTTTAATAATTTCTAAACTAATCCCATCCTTCTATTCTCAGAAAAAATCCTGCGGTGGGATCTTCATCATGACAGGCAAGAAAGAGACACTCCGGTTTTCCATCTTTCCATAAAATGTGTGGGCGTTCGGTGCGAGCCAGTGCATGTTCAAAATAATGTTTGTTGGTTTGATAGCCAACTTCAGGTTTGCCCCAATTTATGCCGTCCTTCGATTTGTATATTAAACCAGGTCTGTTTCCTCCGGGCTTAATGTCTTTTTCAGGGATTGGATTTCCCTCAAGGGCATTTTTAACACCCATACGATCTTCTACAATCATATAGTACATTCCTTTGTAAAAAAACGCGTATGGATCTTCAATATCAATGTTCAAATGGGCATAACTGATCAGGGGATTATCCTGGTAGTTTTCGTACGGTCCTTCAATTTTATCGCTGATCGCAAGAGATATTTCCCTGTACTGTTTGGGTTTGTATTTGTCAGTCATTGATTTATAATAGATCCGGTACTTCCCATCTGCATCCACCACGAAGGTGGGGTTTGAAGCATGGTTTACATTGGCATCACCCATTTTCCCTTCGGCTTTGATGATTGGGTTATACGGGCTTTCTACCCAGGGCTCATCCAGGGATTTTGTTGTTGCAATCCCAACTTGTTGGCGGTTTGATTTATTTGCATTGTCCCGCAGCAAATACACAAGTACGTAAGTGTCGCCTACTTTTGAAATCTGAGGATTGTGATAACTTGCTGTTTTACTTGAGAAGGTTGTATCCACAAACTGATAAGGCCCTTCTGGCTTATCCGCCACGAAGTGTACAATTTTGCTGGCCGAGGACCAACTGGCACTATCAGGAATTGAGGACATAAAAATATGCAGTTTCCCTTCTTCATCGTAAATGGGAGCCATGCACCAGTTCCACCAACCATCTTCTGCTTCAAGGATAAAATTGCCAGGAACCAGCGATTTACAAAATGAAGACTCTTTGATGGACATGTCATCTTGTTTACATGAAGGTAGAAACAGTGTTAGTCCAAGCATGTACATTATTATCACATATGATTTCATAAGTCAGTTTTATTTCTTTTAAATTTATTTTATTTATCTCAAATTTCAGGAAAATGCCTTAACAGAACTTCGTAAAAAATGACCTCCTCTTCCGGACAGTTCTATTTCCACTCTATTTTACCAGTTTCATTTTCAATGTCCAGCCACACCGATGCATGTGCATACTCACGCGTATATGTGTAGCCCTTCCTAACAGCAGGTCCTTTGGGTGCACCCAGTGGGCGTTTATAAACCTCAGGATGGGTCATCCAGGTGCGACTTGATTTTGCGTCATAGCTGTCTTTTAAATCAAAGTAACTGTACTTCTCGGCGAAAATCAGGAACATGGCCAACTGGTAATCAAAACGGCTATTCGCATCATATTTAAGCGGTTTCTCGTTGTCGTTTTTGGCCCTGGGAGCCTCATCTGCATCTTGCTGATTGCGTCCCAGACTACAGGTATAGGCAATGATGGATCCCTCCTGTGCAGCCTGCTGAATGGCCGCAATGCCTTTTGCCACATAATCTTTCTTTGACATCCCGACAGCACCCTCAAAGCCTTCGATGTAGGAACCATCAAGCGCCTTAAGATAACTGAGGCCGGAATCAGGGAAACGTGCTCTTATGATATTTGCAAGCATCAGTTTTTTAGGACCGAGCATCTTCCGTGTATCTTCCATCATTGTCACATAGCCCTCCAATTCGGCAGCTTTCTTCTCTTTGGTGATGACGTTTTGCAGAAAAATGGGCTCAACAACCTTCACTACACCATCCAGAAAAATCCCGTCAATGGAAGGATCAGAACAAACATCCTTTGCCGCTTTGATCCACCAATCCCGTACTGCCTTGTTTGAAAGGTCGTAGGCTTGCAAGCGCTCCCGAATGAGTTTATCATTGCCATTCTTATCCACCAGAAAAGCCCCGGGGATATCATTCAATTGACTGTTTGCCGCATAGCCGCCGTAATGTACAATTACGTTTCGGTAGTACAATATTTTTGTATCCGGATTGATGGCTTTCACCGCCCGGGCAGCCTCCAGGGTTCCAGCATCCGTGGAACCAAAATCTTTATTTCCGGTTGTTTTTTCAAAGGTGATAAGAGGGAACGTTGCAAGGTATTTAATCTCCTCATCAGTGAATCGGGTATCCTTTCGGATGTGCACGTACAGGGGAACATTGTCCCATGAGAAAGCCGGAAACCGATTTTCTTTCGCTGGATTCAGGGGCAGTTCTTTTGCCTGAAGCATCCCCATGGGGGCAAGTAAAATAGTGATCACGATCACTGCCAGTATTCTATTCATTTTGTTTAATTTATGTGTGATTGACCTCATTTAAATTCGCTTATTCATCTTCATTGACTTCTGACTTTTTTCTTTTTTGGGGATTAACACAGGCTGGGTCAACTTCAGAGGGCAGGGTTGCGTACCAATTCACCACCATCTTTTTAAGACGCGCAGTTATCTCGGGATGCACTTTCGACAAATCCTTTGCTTCAGCCTCGGCACGATCCATTTTCAGATTGTGCAATTCTGTTATGGTGTTATCCATTGTGGTCACCAGCTTCCAATCGCCCTCACGCACAGCCACATCATTTGGGCCATATCGCCAGAAGAGTGGTCTGGTACGTAGCACAGGTTTGCCGTGAAAGGCCTCCAGCAGATTCTCACCATCGCCCCTGGCTTGTGCGGGGTAACTGATGCCGGCAGCGGCACAGAAGGTTGGAAATAAATCCACAGCGGTGAGAACAGTTTCTTCGTTCTTAACACCTGCAGGAGCATGTCCTGGCCAACGAAGGATAAATGGCACACGCACACCCCCTTCGTAAAGACTGCGCTTACGTCCCCTCAACCCACCTGTTTCACCAACGCTATAGTAAGAACGCCAGGCTCCAGGTTCTCCTTTTTGATCAAGCCCACCGGTATTTTCAGGACCATTGTCGCTTGAAAAAACAACAATTGTATTTTTTTCAAGGCCAAAGCGCTTCAAGGCATCAAGGATCATTCCTACCTTGTTGTCACCATCGGTGATCACTGCTGCATATACTTGCTTTTGTTCATCAAGATGCTTCCACATCTCAAGTGATTCCTTAGAAGGATGGTGGTTCAGATGGCTTTCGTGCAACCAGACATTCAAATAAAATGGTTGGTCCTTGTGTTTCTCAATAAATTCCACAGCACGTTCGGGAATCGCGTTGCCCCTGCGATCGATTTTCGGTCCGGGACCACCATAAACGCCTGACTCGTCGATCCCATAGTCAGCCATTGTTGGGATTCCTGTACCCAGATGCCACTTTCCAAAATGTCCGGTTTTGTAGCCAGCCGCTTTAAAATATTTTGGAATGGTTGGCGCAGAGGGATCAAGCCAGTCCGGCATCTCCGGCATCCCCCTTTTGTTTCCCATCACATGATTAACACCATAACGTGAAGGGAATCGACCTGTCATCACCGCCACACGGCTTGGTGAACACACGGGTGCAAGCACATTGAATTGTTGAAAATCAATGCCCTCTTCAGCCAGGCGATCCAGTTGTGGCGTTTTCAACCACGTATTACCATGGCAGGATAAATCACCCCAACCCCAGTCATCCGCATAAATAAACACAATATTGGGTCTGGTTTGGCTCAGAGCAGCGGGTTTTGGAATGCTTGCCATAAGTGTCATGCATCCTAAAATCATGGCAATTCTTTTCAATGGATTTCGTTTCATTATCTTTGATATTTTAAGTTCGAACAACTGTGTACAAATCAACATCTTTAACCTGTTCAACAAGCAGTTTATCTCCTTCTACCTTGCCCTTCTTTCATTCAGGGCTCTCACTGTTTCCTTTTATTAAACATGTTTATAATTGAGGTACTCCTTTGCACTCATCATGAATCCGGCATGAGAATACCTCCAATATTCAATTTCAAAATAACGCTTATTTAAATCGTAACTCATACTCATATCCACCAAGTTTATGCTTATATCAATCGGAGTGGCATGCATTCGAACAAAAAAAGTACAACACCAGCTTCCCGGGGCTTAATCAACAATGCCAACATAAATCTAAGCATGCCGTACAAAAAGGGTTTAAACCAGCATATTTTTAGCATATTTGAGCAAGCAATTTAAGCAGGGAAAGTTCTATTTTGTTAACTAAAAGTAGTATGACGTGTTGCCACGTGCTATTTAAAAACCTGATGGTATAAAAAGACTATTTAATCATGAAACAAACGGCTTCCATTATTAACGTCATTTTGTTAATACTTTTGAGTATAACTGCTTATGGTCAAACCTGGGATGTTATGGATTACTCAAGTTATCCGGCATCGCATAAATTTACCGGCACTTATCCGGAACAGGCTTCAGACAGCGGATTCCCTGAATTCTCATGGGACAAAATTCCCAGATGGGTTGCTGTGAGAAGTACGGCACGCATGACT
>JBFHER010000276.1:0-5313 GCA_041584055.1 Bacteroidales bacterium | reverse complement strand
TGTTGTTTTTTATCGTTTTACATGCTCATTTATGATAGAGTGAAAAACGTTTATTCCAATTGTGAAGGAGTGTTGACATTAAGGAACATGTCTGGATTTTCGTTTAGCAAGTCATCCACATTAACATAACGGGTATTTGCTGATGTGATTAAATCATGCATTTTATAGTTATGTTTTAAAATCATTTGCTCCACACTGGGTAATAGCCTTTTTGAATAGAGACCGCAAAAGGGTTCAAGCTGATTTGGACTGTGGAAGGGTAAAACGATGTCTTCATTATTTAAATTCAATAGTAAATATTTAATTATATCAGAATTTAGGTTTGGAAGATCGCAGCCCATTAAAAAGATGTATTCGCAATCAATGCATGCCAGGGCTGTGTGTAGTCCACCCAAAGGGCCAATTGGATGGTGTATGTCATTGATTAACGGAAGGTCGAATATTGAATAAGCCGGGTTGTTTGTGTTCACTATGCAGTCCTTGAAATGCTGCTTAAGCAGTTCGATACCGTATTGAGCCATAGGTTTTCCTTTGAATGAAACAAGCCCTTTGTCTTTTCTCATTCGTGTACTTTCCCCTCCAGCCATTAAAACACCGGAAATATTCATCATTTAAAAAAGAATGATTGCTAGTAATTATACCTGATGCTAGTTGTAACCTTTAAATCGTCATTTTTGTTCAGTTAAACAAACAATAGGGGGCTGATTACTGTGCGGAATTCTCCCGGATTAATTCCAGTTCACCTTCATAAATCTCACGATAGGTGTATGATTCTGATTTTACAGTCTTCAAATTCAGATACCACACAAGGCTAAAAGTATGACGGCTAAGGTTGCCAAAAGTTCTGTTGTTGATAGGAATATTATAGCCGTAGTTAAGTTTTACAGTTTTATATCCAAGCCCCAGTTCTGGTCTGAATTGCCACGACCCATCCTGAAAATCAGTGTAATATATTAAGTTGTAACCTGTGGACAAAACGCCAAGCACGCCAATGGTCCAGGAGGCAATTTTTGGTCCATAAATTAGTTTGTCATCCTTAAAAATAAACTCACTACCTGCGTACAGGGTGCTTTGAAGTGTTCCTATTCCAAATTTGTCTTTGGCGCCATAAGCAAATCCAAAATCCAAATAAGTTGCCGTGTTATATCCGACACCTAAATTCAGGCCAAATCCTTTTGATTTACTGATATAAGTACTGTCCCAATAGGATTGATCGGGTAGTATGTAGCTCAGGTAATCATGCTCCAGATCTTTTATTTGTTGTTGAACAGATTCCTGAGATGCCAGAGATGTGCAAACCACAAGGCCCAATATGACAGTTGAAAAATAAGAATTGATTAGCCGCCTCGATTTAAAGAATTTCATCTATCGCTTCGGTTGGGCGAGCTATGACAGCTCTGTTGCCGTTGATAATGATTGGACGTTCTATGAGCCTTGGGTGTTGAACCATTGCTTCTATCCACTGCTCATCACTCAAATCCTTCCCTTTGAATTCTTCTTTGAAGATGGCTTCCCCTTTTCGGATGATTTCAAGTGGACGCATATTGAGTTTTTGTAATATTTGAGTCAGATCCTTGCTACTTAGTGGCGTATCCAGATATTGAATGACTTCAGGTTGAATGCCTTTTTCTTCAAGGTATTTTAGGCCTGACCGGCTTTTTGAGCAACGTGGGTTGTGATAAATCTGTATCATATGCTTGACGTAATAGTTGATTGTAAAACAAGCCTTAATTCGGAATGTTCGTTTCTATGCAGATGGAGACTCTGTAATCATCCCTATCTATTTCTTTTTTTGATGTAGGGTAGGGAACAACATCTCTTAATTTAAGAGTGTAGGTAAGAAAATTATATTCAAGCTTATCCTGAGTGCATAGAATAAAGGTACTATCTGCATCATTGAAATCAATTTCAAAGGTGAGTTTTACTTCACCTTCCCATATGCAATCTACGCCCAAAGGACATCTGGAATCATCAATGTCTTCAAGTTTAATTTCGTAATCCAGAAATTTATAGTCTTTCCCCAATTTAAGTTGAAACTCTTCTGCCAACTCAATTCGTTTTTCATCTAACTCACACCCGGAGGTAAAAAGCGTTACAATTAATAAAAATATCGAAAGTCTCATAACGTTTTAAATGTCTGCCACTGAACCGAATGAATGTATTAACACATTCACGCATCCAAAATTAATAATTTATTTCGTTTTTATTACAAAATACTTAGATCCCTTTAAAGGATGCTTTATTGCGGAATATTTATAATTTTGATAAGATAAACTTAGATTTTAATCGGGAAGGAGATATATGTGTAGTTCTAAAATCCGTTTTCTTTTACTCTTATTTTTGTGCTGTACGGGGTTTTCTGGTATGTTGGCGCAGATTAAGGTCAGCGGGCATATATTCAGCGAGGATGGACAACCAATCCATTTTGCAACCATATTATTGCAAGGAACAAGGACAGGAACCATCACAGACAACACCGGATTTTTTTCGGTTGAAAGTGATCAAAAGGTTGACTCTGTTGTAATTTCGGCAGTTGGATATCACAAACAGGTGATCCCGCTGAGCTCTGAAAATATGGTGCTAAGTCTTGCACTGAAAGAATCTATTTATGAACTGCATGAGGTGAAAGTTGAACCTGGAGAGAATCCGGCACATCCAATCATTCGCAATATTATTGAACATAAAAAACAAAATAACCCTGCAAATTTTGGATCCTATTCAAACAGTGTTTATAACAAAATTGAAATTGACATTAAAAACGTAAACAAACCGGAAAGGGACCGTCGAATTTGGCGGGAAGTAGGGTTTGTATTTGATCACCTGGATTCTACTGAATTAGAAAATACACCTTTTCTGCCTGTATTTCTCACCGAAACCTTATCTGAGTTTCATTATTCCGAAAGAGAGAATAAAACAAGAGAGCTTATACTGGCAAATAAAATTTCAGGCGTGAATTCAACTGCTATTACAAGATTTACGGGTAGTTTTTATCAGGACTTTAATATTTATCAGAATTATATAAATGTAGAAAACATCGGTTTGATATCTCCGGTAAATGATCAGGCGCTATTATTTTACAAATTTCATTTGATCGATAGTATTGATTCACATCCTCATAAATTGTACAGAATTGATTTTATTCCAAGGGTATCACAGGATCCAGCTTTTTCTGGTTCTATGTGGGTTGCAGATTCTGTTTTTGCCTTGCATAAAATACATCTTGATATCAATCAAAGTGTTAATATTAACTTTCTGAATGATCTTAAAATAAGAAAATCCTTTGCATTTGATGGAAAACAATATGTGCCATCCCGTGAGGAGATTTATGCGGATTTTGATATCGAAGGCAATCGTAAAAACAGAACCATAGGTTTAATAGCAAGGAAAACAACCGTTTACAAGGACTTTGAGTTTGGTGAGCCTGCGGCAGAGATTTTGGCCAACGAGGTGCAAACCAAAGTGAATGATAATGCGTTGAGTTTCGGGGATGATTATTGGGAGGTGAGTCGTCCGGAAAAGCTCAATAAAAGAGAGGAAACCATTTATTACATGGTGGATTCCCTACAAAATTTACCTGCTTTTAAACGTGCAACGGCATTTTTTGAAACCTTGTTTTTTGGTTATAAGGATTTGGGACCGGTGGAAATAGGCCCTTATTATTACATGTATTCATACAATCCAATAGAAGGTAATCGTATCCGTTTGGGCGGGAGAACTACAAAACAATTTAGTGAGAGATTTCGGTTGGATGGTTATGCTGCATGGGGGTTTCAGGATAAGCAACTCAAATACAGTCTGGGGACGTACTATTATTTTAATAAGGAACCGTTCAGGCGATTAAGTCTGCAATATGAACACGATTACCAACTTTTAGGAAAAAGTCAGAACGCATTTATGGAGGATAACTTTCTAAATGCAGCCATGAGTCTGAATCCAAATGATAAACTGACCATGACCGACAAGTTGGATTTGGATTACATACATGAGTGGCGTGAAGGGTTTTCAAATCACTTAAATGTACGTTTACAAAGGATACAACAAGGCCCATTTCTGCCTTTTTATACCCCTGACAGCATTCATGTACCTTCTATTCAGAATGCAGAAATAGGCATTAACACCCGTTTGGCACATGGCGAGTCACATATCGCAGGAGATTTTGAACGAATAAGCATGGGGAGTAAAAGCCCAATTGTGAATGTTTACGGCGGTTTAGGTTTGGTTGAACTAAATTCCAAATCAAATTACTACGCAAGGCTATCCTTTGATCTTTACGATAAGATCCCTTTGAATCCACTTGGCTATTCGTTTGTATTTATACAGGGAGGTGCTATATTTGGTAGTGTGCCTTTCCCTTTGTTAAAGCTACATGAAGGAAATGAAACGCTTGTGAACGATTTATATGCCTTTAATCTCATGGATTATTATGAATTCGCAAGCGATACCTATGCAAGTGCAATCATTGAACATCACTTTCAAGGGTTTTTTCTAAACAAGATCCCTTTGCTCAAATATTTAAAACTGCGGGAGGTAATTGGTGCCAAAGCTGTGTATGGAACATTGGATCCGAACCGTCATCAACAACTTTTACTTACTCAGGGTTTGAGCGACCTTAAGAATCGTCCTTATCTGGAAGCATCTGCGGGTGTTGAAAATGTGTTGCGCTTCTTTCGTGTGGATGCGGTTTGGCGTTTGAGTCACCGGGAACAGCTTGGCGCGCAAAATAAGTTCGGAGTCCGCGTGTCGCTCCACGTTCGATTCTAAACAATAAGGTGTTCTTACGAAAACTCTTCTCTCAGAAAAGCCCCCGTGTAGCTCGTCGGATGTTTGGAAACTTCTTCGGGCGTCCCATAGGCGACAATTTTACCTCCTCCGGCACCACCTTCAGGTCCAATGTCAATGACCACATCTGAAACCTTTATCACATCCAGATTATGTTCAATGATAATGACTGTGTTTCCTTTGTCTACCAACAAATTTAAAACATCGAGCAAAACCCTGATGTCTTCAAAATGAAGACCTGTTGTTGGCTCATCCAGTATGTAAAGTGTTTGGCCGGTGTCTTTTTTTGATAGTTCGGTGGCTAATTTTACCCGTTGTGCTTCGCCCCCTGAAAGCGTGGTCGAAGGTTGTCCAAGGGTAATGTAACCCAAACCGACATCCTGAAGTGTTTTTAGTTTATGCAAGATGTTTGGAATCTTATCAAAAAAATCAACAGCCTGATTGATGGTCATATCCAGAACATCGGCGATGGATTTACCTTTGTATCTAACCTCCAGTGTCTCTTTGTTATACCGTTTTCCATGGCATTCTTCA
>JBFHER010000275.1:0-5322 GCA_041584055.1 Bacteroidales bacterium | reverse complement strand
TAAAAATTCTCAACTAATGATAAAAACAGCAGTTATACCAGCTGCAGGATTCGGAACCCGATTTCTTCCTGCAACCAAAGCCATGCCAAAAGAAATGCTACCTGTAATTGATAAGCCAACCATACAATACGTTGTTCAGGAAGCTGTTGATTCAGGCATTGAAGACATATTAATTATCACAGGACGTGGGAAACGTTCCATTGAAGATCATTTTGACAGAAACATAGAATTAGAGCTTCGCATCAACGAGCGAAACGACGAAATTTTATACAATGAGTTGCGTCACATTGAAGACATGGCAAACATTCACTTTATTCGTCAGAAAGAACTAAACGGATTAGGGGATGCAATTTATCATGCCCGATATCACTGTGCAAACGCACCTTTTGCTGTACTTTTAGGGGATACAATTCTTGATTCAGTCATTCCGGTAACACGACAGCTCATTGACGCTTATGAACAGTACAATCAGCCTGTTATCGCAGTTGAGAGAGTAGATCCTGCGCTTGTTAATCGTTATGGCATCGTTGGCGGAGATAAATTAAGTGACAGTGTATTGCAACTGACAGAAATGATTGAAAAACCGGCCATTGGTCATGCGCCCTCAAATCTGGCCATTGCTGGACGGTATATTTTAACACCTGACATCTTTGCAGCGCTTGAAAACACCCCAAGAGGAAAAGGCAATGAAATTCAGCTAACGGATGCGCTGCGAATAATTCTTGATCAATCATCCATTCTCGCAACCATCATTGAAGGACGGCGCTATGACATTGGTAACAAACTTGATTTTATAACAACCACCATTGAGTTTGCGCTTAAACGCGATGAATTTAAAGCACCTCTAACCGCTTTTATTAAGGAGATGGCAGGAAAATTATAGAAACGACAACACCCTTTACTTTGTATTTATCCCTGGCTAAGGCATAAAAAACATCATCATTGTTTTTGATTTGTATTGGCAATTCTCTTAGTTGCTCATTTCATACGTGTTTCTACATGGATCATTAAAGTCATGCATTCTTAAAAAAAAGACTATATCTCTGAACTTAAATGGTACGCGGGATTGTCGTTTTTGACTTTAGATTCGCATGGTTTAAAGTTGCTCCCTAAAAAACCTTAATATCGCTTTACAACACGCAGTTTTTGTGCTACCTTACATCTCAAAACAGATTCGATTCATTTGTTTAGGATAAATTTAACAGGCATGACAACAAATCTGAAACGTACAATTTTCACTGTATTAATTACGGTTTTATCCTTCCCTTTGTGGAAATGGGTGGCAACGATAATCGTTCAACCAAAGGACTATGTCCCTGAAGGGGAAAAAGGCACAGAGATGGTAAGCAATCTGGGAACCATATTTGTTCTAACACTCTTGATGGCCATTGCTTTATTGCTCTTCTATTATATCTCCGGTAAAGTATTTAAAGATCGCTAGAACTTATTCTGAAAGTCGTATTCCGTCCTCTGACAATACGATGCGTTTTTTTTTGTAGAGGGTTCCAACAGCCCGTTTAAAATTCTTTTTACTAACACCAAAGTATTTATAGATCTCCTCTGGGGAGCTTTTATCCGTTAGACCAAGAAATCCGCCACATTCAACTAACTCATTGAGCAGGACCTGAGCGAAATCATCCACCTGATCCATCCCTTGTTTTTGCAGGCTTAGATCTATCTTACCATCTTCACGGATCTGCTTAATGTACCCTTTGAGCGCTTCTCCCGTTTTTAATTTTCGAAATACTTCATTTTCAAAAATAATTCCCTGATCTGCGCCATTGATAATGGCCTTGAATCCAATATCTGTCCGATCATAAACAAGCAAATCAACCTCTTCTCCGACTTCGTATTCAGCTTTTTCTTCGGCAATAAACTTATCGACTTTAGAAGATGCTACAATTCTGTTGCTTATGGGATCCAGATACACATAAACGATGTAATAAACACCTTCAACCATGCGTACCTTTTGTTCTCTGAATGGTACCAGCAGGTCTTTCATCAAGCCCCAATCAAGAAAAGCACCTACTTTTGTTGTAGCAACAACCTTCAGACTTGCAAACTGATCAATCTGGGCATAGGGAATATCAGTTGTTGCTATTAAACGATCATCTGAATCGAAATACAGGAACACTTCCACCTCATCTTCAGGTGAAGTCCCTTCTGGCACATAACGTGTTGGAAGTAAGATTTCCCCAAACTCCTCTCCGTCGAGGTATACACCAAAATCAACTTCCTTAACGACTCTTAATGTGTTTGTTTTTCCGATTTCAACCATGGTGAGCGTTTTTATTTAAACGTTTTTTATTCTTAAATCCCATCCATGCGGTTGTCTGGCGATATTCGACCTGTCTTTCCGTATGTGTGCGACAAAGTTAAGTATGATATATTTCTAGCTGAAAAACATCCAGAAGAAATTAGCTTTCGAATACCGGCAGCGATTTGTAATCCGATAATTCACCGCAAAAAGCTGCTTTTACCATCGTATTACTTGCTCTGGCCTTCAATCCAGGCCCGTGCATTCACAAATGCTTCCATCCATGGCGTAATTTCATCCGATGTTCTGTCTTCGGGATAATATCCCCATTGCCAGGGGAAGATCGAACGTTCCAGGTGAGGCATCATGGCCAGATGACGACCATCTTCTGAGCAAATAGCAGCCGTGTTATATTCTGAACCGTTAGGATTTCCAGGATAGCTTGTCTGCAGATATTTCCCTGAAATATTATATTCACTTTCCGCACCCGACATAAGGAATTTTCCTTCACCATGAGCGACCCATACACCAAGCTGTGATCCTGCCAAAGAACCAAGCATCACGGAGTTTGACTTTAGGATATCCATACTCAGGAAAATACTCTCAAACTTATGAGAATCATTATGCGCCATCACAGGTTTATTTTCCTTTCCAGGATATACAAGGTTCAATTCAACCATTAGCTGACATCCATTACAGACTCCAAGACTTAAGGTATCCTTTCTGGCATAGAAATTATCAAGTGCTTTTTTTGCCTTCGGGTTATATAGGAAAGCGCCTGCCCATCCTTTGGCTGACCCAAGGACATCCGAGTTGGAAAATCCTCCCACAAAAACGATATAATTGATGTCTTCCAGGGTCTCTCTTCCTGTAATCAAATCCGTCATGTGAACATCCTTCACATCAAAACCTGCAAGATGCATGGCATAAGCCATTTCTCGATCACCATTCACTCCCTTTTCACGGATGATGGCAGCTTTCACCCCGGATTTCTCCTTGCGATCTGCTGAAATATTGTATTGTGATAATTTTCCGCTAAATGATGGGTTAAAATGAGCTTTAATGGCTTGTTTTTTATAATTCTCAAATCGCTCCCCTGCTTTTTTGTCACCACTTTGCTTGCGGTCGAGCAGATACGAAGACTTATACCACATATCGCGCATGTAATCAATTCCAAATTGATATTCCTCCCCGTCTTTCTCAACCAAGACGTGACGTTCTTCAGCATAAGTAGCCACTTCAGTAAATGCAACTTCTTCTGAGCTTAAGAAATCCATTGCTTCATTTCCTTCAACCTGAATTAAAACACCCGGATTTTCACTGAACATAATTTTAACAACATCAGCCTCCTCAATACCATCCAGATTCACATTCAAACCGCCTTCTTCGTTTGCGAAACACATCTCCAGAAGGGCAGTAATCATACCACCTGCACTGATATCGTGACCTGCGAGAATCAAACCTTTTTCTATAAGTGTTTGGATGGCATTGAATCCTTTGGCAAAATAATCCGCATCCGTGACGGTTGGCACATCCTGTCCTATGGCATTCAACGCCTGCATAAAACTGGAACCTCCCAATTTAAATCCATCAAAGGATAAATCGATGTAAAGAATTTTTGAACCAACGATCTGTTTAACAACCGGTTCTACAATTTTTTTCACATCCGTTACTTCTCCCGCTGCTGAAATGATTACCGTTCCGGGAGAAAACACCTTTTCATCACCATACTTCTGAGTCATTGATAAACTATCCTTTCCTGTAGGTATGTTAATACCAAGCTCACAGGCAAAGTCACTTGCTGCTTCTACCGCCTCATACAAGCGGGCATCCTCGCCCGGATTTTTACATGGCCACATCCAGTTTGCGCTCAATGAAACACTTTTTAGTTGGCCTTCCATGGGCGCCCAGACAATGTTTGTCAACGACTCCGCAATTGCCAAAACAGATCCCGCTGCAGGATCAGCCATGGCAGCCAAAGGTGCATGCCCGATGGATGTAGCAATACCGGCTTTTCCTCTATAATCTAATGCAACAGCACCCAAATCACTTAATGGCAACTGTAGTTTTCCCACAGTTTGTTGTTGTGCCACCTTACCCGTTACCGATCGATCCACCTTGTTCGTCAACCAATCTTTGCAGGCAACAGCCTCCAGCTGCAAAACATTTTCAAGATACTCATGTATCAAAGCAGGATTGTAAGCTGCATTTTTATACGTTTCATTCAGCTTCTGATCTTCCATAATTGTTTTAGGAGGATTCCCAAACATATCACCTAAATCAAAATCCATTGGTTTTATTCCGTCTGGTTGCTGAAATACAAATTTCATATCCCCTGTGGCTTCTCCAACAACATACATTGGAGAACGCTCCCGTTCTGCAACACGTTTGACACGATCCACATCGGCATCTTTCAGGATCAATCCCATCCGTTCCTGAGACTCATTCCCAATAATTTCTTTGGCAGACAAGGTTGGATCTCCAACTGGCAGGGCTTCCATTTTTATAAGTCCACCTGTTTCTTCAACCAACTCCGACAGGCTGTTCAAATGGCCTCCGGCACCATGATCGTGGATTGAAACAATAGGGTTGTTTGCATCCTCGGCCATTGCACGAATCACATTTGCCGCACGTTTTTGCATTTCCGGATTCGCACGTTGCACCGCGTTTAGTTCAATGGCATTATCGTACTCACCTGTTTCAACGGAAGACACAGCACCTCCGCCCATTCCAATGCGATAGTTATCACCACCAAGTAGAACAACCTTATCTCCAACTTCAGGCTTATCCTTCAGTGCATCTTTCTCAACCCCATATCCAACACCTCCGGCAAGCATGATCACCTTATCGTAACCAAACTTTTTTGCATTCTCCATGTGTTCAAAAGTTAACAAAGAGCCACAAATTAGCGGTTGCCCAAATTTATTTCCAAAGTCAGAGGCACCGTTTGATGCTTTGATCAATATTTGTTCAGGTGTTTGATAAAGCCATGGTCGCGGCTCCATGGCCATTTCCCACGCTCTTTCTTCTTCAGTTCTTGGGTAGGATGTCATATAAACAGCAGT
>JBFHER010000274.1:0-5336 GCA_041584055.1 Bacteroidales bacterium | reverse complement strand
GGTCAATTCAAGTGGTGTATATGGTGTTACTGTCTCGATGGTCGGGATATTGGATTCAACTTTTAACATGGGGATGATTTCCACTGCGCCTCCAATTACAAGAGCTACAAAAACAGCCAGGGAAAAACGAACGCCCTTGCGCTCCATCCAGCGATGGAAAGTTTCTCCGGCTGCACTTCTGCTTTGCGTATTCACCAGCGCAGGAGCTTCTGCTTCCTCGTCAGCAAGCAAACTTCCTGATTTGATTGTTTTTGTCATGTTATACAGGAAGAGTAAAAAGCCAATGAAGAAGATCAAACCTCCCACAATCCTGAATACATACATTGGCAGGATTTGCGTGGTTGTTTCAAGGAAATTTGGATAGGCCAGGAGACCATCAGCTGTGTACTCACGCAACATGAGCCATTGCGTTATTCCGGCCCAGTAAAGTGGTATTGCAAAGAGTAAAATGCCAAGGGTGGCCAACCAGAAATGCGTATTGGCCAATTTCCTTGAGAATAACTCGGTTTTAAATATTCTTGGAACCAGCCAGTAGAACATACCGAAAATCAAGCCTGCGTTCCAACCCATGCCCGCAATGTGTGTATGGGCAATGGTCCAGTCAGTAAAGTGGCTGATAGCATTTACCGATTTTAAGGACATCATGGGCCCTTCGAAGGTTGACATGCCGTAGGCCGTTAAAGCGATAACAATGAACTTGAGCTCTGCGTTATCACGCACTTTGTCCCAGGCACCACGGAGGGTGAGTAAACCATTGATCATCCCTCCCCACGAAGGTGCGATAAGCATTATTGAGAAGGTAACCCCAAGTGCCTGTAACCAGTTAGGTAAGGCCTGATACAGCAAGTGGTGTGGCCCTGACCACATGTAAAGGAAGATCAATGTCCAGAAGTGAATGATTGATAATTGATAGGAATAAATGGGGCGGTTGGACGCCTTGGGTAAATAGTAATACATCAATCCAAGCCATGGCGTGGTTAAAAAGAAAGCCACAGCATTGTGTCCATACCACCATTGCACGATGGCATCCTGTGCCCCTGCATACACAGGATAACTTTTTAAAATGGCAGCAGGAATCTCAATAGAGTTGACAATGTGCAGTACTGCGACGCCAATAAATGTGGCAAGGTACCACCACACCGCAGCATAGATGTGTTTTACCCGGCGATTAAGAATGGTCCCTATCATGTTCCATCCAAAAATAACCCAGATAACAGCAATTAATATATCAATGGGCCACTCAAGTTCCGCGTATTCTTTACCTGTAGTAAAGCCGGTTAGTAGCGTCACTGCAGCCAAAACAATAACAAGCTGCCAACCCCAGAAATGAATTTTACTCAGGGTGTCGTTAAATAACCTTGCTTTGAGTACACGTTGCAGGGAATAATATATCCCGGCAAACATTGCGTTCCCAATAAAGGCAAAAATAACAGCATTGGTATGGACGGGTCGAACCCTGCCAAAAGTGGTGTATTCCAGATTTAGATTAAACCATGGGAAGGCAAGTTGTAGTGCTGCAAGTAAACCTACTACCAGGGCAACTGCACCCCAAAAGATTGTAGCATTTACAAAAAGTCTGACCGTAGCATTGTCATAACTGAATTTTTGATTTTCCATAACGATTGTGTAAGATTACAAGTAGTACCTAATTCTCCTTTGTGTTTTGTTCACTGTCTTCAATCTCCTCATCCTCAAAAAGAATTCTTATGGCAGGCGTATGATTGTCGTCGTACTGACCAGTACGCACAGCCCAGATAAACAACACCAAAAAAACGAGTGCTGCCAGAAGACTTACGCCAATGAGTAGATATAGTATATTCATAATTAGTTTCAAATATAATAATTTAGATGTTTGCATTAACTTTTTTCTACACTTCGGGATTCAATCTAAACGGAAAAGCGTCTGTATCCCACAATACATGTAGGATTCAAGCCTAAAAGGATGCGTAATTTATATTGATTTTAATATTGAAAAAGAGGCGCTGATGCACTGAAATAATTTCGCATTGAGGAGAAGATGCATGCCGGAGATGCAATGGCGGTCAGGGTGATTTCTCGTTTTAGATGGAGCGGTCGTCTGCTCGATTGGATCTTTTGATATCTTTTAATTTTTGTTCAAGTTCAGCAATTTTAAGGTCCTTTTCATCCTTCATGTTGAGGGAGTCTTTAAGTACTTTTTCAAAATCACTGAGGATGTTCATGTAATTTACAAATGCATTGTATGGTGATTCGTAAGGATTAAAATAAGCATGGACAGAACCATCTGTGAAGAATTTATTGCACATGTAATAAAAGTGATCACTGCATTGGAGGTAAAGCCAATCCTTTTGAATTTTTGAATCTGTGGATTGTGCGACCATGTGTTGCAGTTGATACAGTTTATCAAAGGCTTCATTTTGCAGTTCATTCCCCAGCCAGGCGCTTAAATCCCGTTCTTCATCAGCCCAGGATATGGGGTTTGGTACATTTAGTTTTTCACACGATGAGGCCCTGGCCGTAATTTCCGTTGGTGTGAAAAAGGAGAGTCCGTTCTTTATGGCAATGGAGGGCCATTTTGTGATAAAGTCAAATATTCCGGATGCTTCGTTCTGATGTTCACCAAACGTTTCGTAGTCCATAAAAAGATTGCATACATCATGATCATGCTTCAACGAATCTGAAATCCATTTTGAATATTTGACCGGATCCAGCGGGTGTTCTTTCCAGGTTTGATCCGAAAAGCGAAATGCCAGATCATCGCTTAATCTGTAATTGCGAAGTAAAATATGCAGCTCAGGATTCTGAAAACTGCAATGCGGAGCCATGAAGTTGTTGCTGTGAATATTTTTTAAGGCTCCTTCTGTGAGTATTGTTTGAAATCCCAACCCGGCCACCAGTCGACCGATTTGATTGGAATAGATCAGTTCGGTGTTTCTAAAGGTGTTTGGTTTTAAACCAAAAAGGGATGCTGTCTTTTCCGAATGCATGCGCACTTGCTGCTTGAATGCTTCATCAGAAATCACAGATGACAATGAATGAGCATAGGTTTCGCCTAAAAATTCAACGTGGCCTGTTTGTGCCAGTTGGCAGAAACTATCAATGACCTCCGGGGAGTAAAGCTCAAACTGGTCCAGCGCCAATCCGCTGATTGAAAATGCAAGCTTAAACTGGCCCTTGTGTTTTCGGATGGTTTTCAGCAGGATCTCATTTGTTTTCAGATAACAGTTTTTTGCAACACGACGCATGATGGCGCTGTTCAGGTCATCATCGAAATACCGGTGGTCTTTTCCTATGTCGAGAAAACGGTACTTCTTTAATCTGAACGGTTGATGAACCTGAAAGTATAAACAAACTGCTTGCATAGTTAATTGTCTAAAACCGCAGCATAAATTTTTCGGACCTGCTGCGCAACTTTTGTCCACCTGAGTTTTTTGACCTCTTTTTTACCTTTTTTCTGGATGTGGGCCCCCAAAGCAGGGTATGTGATCAGGGCGTTGATGGCATCTGCCATTGCAGGGACATCCCAGTAGTCAACTTTGAGTGCATGTGTGAGCAGTTCAGAAACACCCGATTGTTTCGATATAATGACGGGGGTGTTGGCGTGCATTGCTTCAAGGGGGCTGATTCCAAAAGGTTCAGAAACCGAAGGCATGATGTACACATCACTTAGCTGAAAAAGTTCGTAAACCTCTTGCTCACTTAAAAAGCCGGTAAAATAGAAACGATCTGCAATGTGTTTTGAAGCAGCGTAGCTGATCATTTGTTCCAGTTGGTCGCCGCTGCCCGCCATTACGAAACGGACGTTCTTTTTCCGCTGCAGAACCAGTGCTGCGGCTTCTATAAAGTACGCCGGCCCTTTCTGTGATGTTATGCGCCCCAAAAATGTTACAATTTTTTCATCCAGCCCTTTTTCTATTTTTAAACCTTTCACAGTTCTAATTGGCTCCACCGCATTGTGAATGGTTGTCACTTTATCCGGATCCTGATCATATTTTAGAATGATGGTGTTGCGGGTAAAGTTGCTCACTGCAATGATATGATCGGCTGCATTCATGCCTTCCTTTTCGAGATCGAACACCACCGGGTTGATGTTACCACTGTTCCGGTCAAACTCCGTTGCATGCACATGAACAATCAGTGGCTTGCCTGAAACATGTTTTGCCGCCATGCCTGCCGGGTAGGCCAGCCAATCGTGTGCATGGATCACATCAAAGTGATGATCCCGGGCAATTATTTCGGCCACCAGTGCATATTTTTGGATCTCCTCATAAAGACTTGTGCCATAATTCCCGGTAAAAGGAATTCGACCTTTGTCATCGGTTTGCACCGTTTTGTATTTTGTGGAAACGACATGGTCACAGATCTTCCAGTACGCTTTGGGATCTACGTAAGGAACAATCTTTGATGCGACCTCCAGATATTTAATGGTTGCACCGGAACGAAAGGTGTGCACTTTGTTTTGCGTGAAGGCAATAGCATTTGCGCCAATCAGTTTTGCCCCGCAAGGGGCTTCATCCCCATATGCTTTGGGAACAACAAAAATTAATTCAGTGTCTTTTAAAGAAGTCAGACCTTTGGTTAGTCCGTAACTTGCTGTGCCTAGCCCACCGGTAATATGTGGAGGGAATTCCCATCCAAACATTAAAACTTTCATCTAAGACATGGATTAGTTGTTCGTTCCGGAAGAGTTAAAGCTGAGGAACAAGCCGTTCCAGTTTCATGGATCTGGATCCTTTCACAAGCACTGTGGCATTTGTAAGCGGAGATTGTTTCAGTACAGCAATTAAGTCTTCAGTAGCGCTAAAATAGTAAAAGTCAGAACAAATATGAGAAACTTTTTTGAATTCTGTCCCTACCAGAAAAACCCTGTCAAATTTTAACCTTGATATTTCAGTAATCAGTTTTGAATGTTCTTCCCGTGAATAAGTGCCCAATTCCTTCATGTCGCCTAAGATCAACACCTTTTGCTTGTAGTCCGCATTCGCAAAATCGGTCAGGGCTGCCAGCATGCTTGTTGGGTTGGCATTGTAGGCATCCATGATCACCGTATTAAAATCTGATTGAATGATTTGGGAACGGTTGTTGGAAGGGGTATAGTTTTCAAGCGCGTCCTTAATGTGTTGGGGCGAAACCCCAAAGTGTTCGCCGATGGCGATGGCAGCGGCAATGTTTTCAAGGTTATATGCGCCGCTCAGTTTAGTCTCAATCCCTAAAGCTGAAGCTTCCTTATGCCAGGCAATGGTCAGTGTTGGCCAGGAAGAAGCAATGCTAACGGATCCATCACCATAGGAATGAATGTTGAGCTTCCCCGCGGCTTCCTTTAAGATTTTATTTTTTGAGTTTACAAAGAGCAAGCC
>JBFHER010000273.1:0-5353 GCA_041584055.1 Bacteroidales bacterium | reverse complement strand
TATATTTCATTGATTATATTTGACTATTACATCAAAAGTATTAGTCTTTCAAAATTAATACTTGTTCTGCACTATATTAGAGTTGGCATCAATTTCCCTTTGCGGAATAAGGAATACCCACTTCGGATTAACACTTGGTTTATCTTGTTTAAAACCGTCCAAATAAAGATCGGGATCTGCACCTGACCCTGTCAGGTCAAGGGCCTCATCATTTCTAAGCATATCAAACCAACGATGTCCTTCCAAGAATAATTCAATTCTCCGCTGAATAAGGATTTCATCGACAAGTGCCTGTCCTGTGTTGGTTGATTTTGCATATCCATCATCCCTTGCCGAAACCAAAGTAAACAAGACATCCGAAGCTTCTGCCTTACCCTGGCGTGCCAAAGCTTCTGCTTCTATCAGGTACATCTCAGAAGCCCTCATATGAATTACGTCCATTGGAGAAGTAGTCGGTCCATCAGACTGCAACAATTTAATGTGCAGATAAGGAACCATATTGTGGCTGCTCCCGTTGTTAACAATTACCCTGTAAGCTTTCACTGCTGCGTCATATTCTGCTTTACTTGCATATTTACCCGCATTGACTCCTTTATCCCAGGCACTTAACGTGCTCGGACAATCTTTAAGGAACAAATCTTTACGATAATCAGTATCTGATATTTCATCGTATAACTTCTGATTTACAAATTTTGGGTTACTTCTGTTCTGCGAACCGTTAAAGTTGTTAGAAGTATAATAGAAGTAAGAATAAAAATAGGCAGTTTGATCTGTAATCATTTTAGATCCCCACATCCACTCAGGATTACTGACAGAATTAAATCCTGATTTGTATTCTGTTTCGCTCATTAAAGTATATCCCTGACGGGCTTCTTTAGCAAATTTTGCGGCATTTGGCCAGTCGCCAATGGTTAAATATACCCGTGCTGCAATACCTTTTGCTACATCTATATTCAAATGAGACAAATCAGTTCTTGCCGATGCATCAGCAAAATGGGCGATTGCTTCATTTAGATCAGTTTTAATCTGGTCATAAACCTCTTGAACTGTATTACGGGCCAATCCCTTGTATGGAGGTTCAGTAGCAAGCATAATCGGAACACCCAAATCGGTAGCTGGATTGCCAATCATATATGCTTTACCAAAAAAACGGACCAAGTTAAAATGTGCCCATGCCCTATACGCATAAGCTTGCCCCAATACATTATGCAATACGTCTGACATCGGTAGTTCTTCAGCTGCATTTATAATATTGTTGGCCGATCCGATAATGTTGTAATAAAACCACCAGGCAAATTCTACATCATCCCGGGTAGCACTCGTATGCGTTTGCCATTGCAACATAGCCCTAAACCAACCATTGCCAGCAGTAGAGTGCAAAGCATCGCCTGCTGCGTATTCTGCCATAGGTATCATATATTCCTGCCCGGCATAATTGCTAATTTGTCCATTTTGTGCGTACATGGCACGGTGCATCCCATTAATAGCCAGCATCATGTTATCAGCCGATCCCAAAGCAATTTCAGTAGAAACCGAGTCGGTAGGAACGGTTTGCAAGAAATCTTCGCTACATGAGCTAATTCCCAGTGCAACTGCAAAGAATAAAGAGAGCGTTAATATTTTATATTTTGTCTTCATTGTATTATACTTTTTGTCATGATTAAAACTGTAAACTAAAGCCTAAAATGATAGACCTGCTTGGATTATATGCAAATTCGTCTTGTGTTCCAGAGAAATTGAATGCGGGGTTCATACCTTTTCGTGCAGTAAACATGTGCAGGTTTTCTCCGGTCACAAATACGCTCAATTTCCCTACATCCCATTTTTGCAGCAATTCTTTTGGGAAATCATAGCTTAAGGTCACATTCCTGATGTTCAAATAATTAGACGAAATCAAGAAATAGTCGGATGTAGCATACAGGTCGGATTTTGAATATTGCAACCTTGGCAGTTCGGTAATATCTCCCGGGTTCATCCACGAATTCTGAACGTCGGGGTGATAAGACTCTCCTAAAACAGAAACGAGCATTCCTTGATAAACTCCATCCAACATGTAACCACCTAAAGAATATGTAAAAAGTGCACTCAAGCTAAATCCTTTAAAAGTAAAGGTATTTCCAACAGATCCCAGTAATTTTGGAAAAGCTGATTCCCCAACATATCCATAATTTGCAGCGTTCATGTCTTTTGTCAATACAGGTTCGCCATTCTCGTCATAAGACAAAACTGTTTCGCCTGTTGCTTCATCATTTTCATCTAAAACATCTTCCCAAACATGGAACCTTGTAGCACCATCTTCCGGGTCAATATCATAGTATTTCCTTAACCAAAAATCATAGAGAGAATGGCCTTCCGACCATTTTTTTGTTCCATTAACGAATGGTTCCGGGATCGATGTGATCTCGTTTCTAATTGTAGAACCCATAAGGCTCAAGTTCCAGCTAAAATCGCCGACATTTACAACATCGCCTTCCAGGCTAATTTCCAAACCACTGTTTATCATGGAGGCGATATTTCGTGGTTGTTCAAGTTGGCCCATTGAAAGTGGCAATGGCATACTGTACAACAAGTCATCCGATTTTCGGTTATACCATTCAAGTGTACCACGAAGTCTTTGGAACAAAGCGAAATCCAAGCCAACATCAAAAGTTTTGTTTACCTCCCATGTTAAGTCTTCATTCCCAACAGTACTCCATTTAATACCTGGGTTCTCTGCATTCGGGGAAGTTTCGTAAAGCGCTTGATAACCATAATCAGAACTATCAAGATTACCGTCAGAGCTTAAGTTGTCATTTCCTACTTCACCATAAGAAGCTCTTAATTTTAAGTTATTTACCCAATTTATAGAGCTAATAAATTCCTCTTGGTCAATTCTCCAACTTGTGCCAACAGAGTAAAAGTTACCCCATCTGACATCTTTGTGAAAGGCAGAAGATCCATCCCTACGAAAAGAACCCTCAACGTAATATTTGTTGTTGTAATTGTATTTCAACCTTGAAAAATAACCTTCAGTTGTATTATTTCTTGTGTAACTTGTGTTGTCCGAAGTATTCACAAAGTTATTAAGCTCGTTAATTCCGCTCACAATAAACTGGTTTTTAAAGCCTCTTTGATACGTGTATTTCCTTGAATACGATTCGTGGCCGACCATGGCTGAAAAATTATGGACCTCATTAAAAGTCCGCTCGTAATTCACAAGTTGGTTAACGTTAACTGTAGTTCTTGTGTACCTGGACTCGTCCATTCTTCCGGTTGGAGCACCATCGCCAATTTTGGCATTTTCAAAGCCTTTGTACTGATAGTTTTGAACATCAACACCTGCATTTATTGTAGCAGTAAGGCCACTCATCAGCGTGAAGGTGGCAAAACTTCTATTGCCTACATCGTTCCTCCTGTATTCATCACTGTTCCAATTCAATTCGGCAATAGCATTCCTGCCTACGTTAATTGGTCTTGATTGAGAACCGCCGTCATCATATTGTTTCTCGCCAGCTCCGTCTAAAATATATTCCCCAGTTGCTTGATCCACTAAATACACAGGATAAATAGGAGGTGTCATTCTGGCATTTCGCCACGGGTTGGCATAAGTAGCTGAATTAGATGAACCAATATCACTAGTAACAATGGTACCATACATATTTGTACCAATTTGCAACCATTCTTTAGCATCAAAATTAATATTTAAGCGGGTGTTGAAACGCTCATAATCCGACTTAATAACATAGCCTCTTTCATCCAAATATCCCAAAGAGTAATAATAACTTGCTTTTTTACTGCCACCACTTAGGCTCAAATCATAGTTTTGACGGTAACCTTGCTGTTTTGCAGCATCATACCAATCCAAATCAGGAAAACCATTTTTCGCATTTGGATTAATTTTACCATCCGATCCCAAAATCTGGTCATTAGGTGTTCCCACGAATGGATTGTATTTTAATTGAGAGTAAATATTTGTGTAAGCATATGCCCTTGACTCTTCGATTGTATTAGCTGTACCCGCTTGAAATCTTGCCTGTGCAAAAGCCTCACTCTGAAGCTCAAAGTAATCACCGGCATTAACAGACTCATAATAAGGAAGCGCCTGATTAATTAGTCCAGCTTGAGCTTTCAAACTAATCTTCAGGTTTTCGTCGCCTTTACTTCCACCTTTTGTGGTAATAATAATTACACCATTTGCAGCACGCGATCCGTAAAGAGCGGTTGATGAAGCATCTTTTAGCACAGTCAAAGACGAAATATCGCCAGGATTTATACTTCCAATGCTTCCAGCATATTGAATACCATCCAAAATGATAAGTGGATCAGCAGAAGTATTTAGGCTTCCAACACCACGAATACGAATATCCGGAGAACTACCAGGCTGCCCTGAACCAGCAGTAGTCTGGAGTCCTGTTGTAGAACCTGTAAGAATCTGTGCAACAGAAGAAACAGAACGGGACTCAATCTTTTCTGCCCCTATAACTGCAGCAGACCCCGTTAATGATTCCTTTTTGACTGTGCCAAAAGCAACAACCATAACTTCCTCTAAACCAAGTATGTCCGACTCCAATTGCGCATTAATTTGTGTTCCGGCAATTGCTGCTTCATGTGATTTCATGCCCACAAATGAAAACACAAGTGTTTTAGCGTCAGCAGGTACATCCAAATTATAAACACCGTCGATGTTTGTAACTGTACCTAACGTCGTTCCTTTAACCATAACAGAGACTCCCGGTATTGATGAACCGTCCTCCGTACTGGTTACCGTTCCTGAAATGCTCTTTGTTTGAGCATTTGCAAATTGCATCCCTACAATTAAGACACAACTCAAAAACAATTTCAGTTTTTTCATAGAAATACTTTTGATAATTAGAATTAAATAAATTATTAAAACTAAACAGCGACTAGTTAAACAGACAAGGCTTTAACTAACCTATTCTTATACTTACCAAAAGTAAATTAATATATTTAAAAAGCAAAAAAACGCTAATTTTCCGCATATAACCGCGTTTTATGTTAATTTTTGTTAAATACAGGGGGTGCAAAGAAAGAAATACATTAAAATATAACTACCAACTTTGCCACAGAAGGGGGTGTTTTAAAATTTATCTGTCTCCCATTAAACAAAATGCAACTAAACATATTAATCTACTTGAAAAATCTTAAATCGCATTGCATTTAAACAGTTAAACAATTTTATGTACTTTTTAATGAAATAAATATTTGATAATTCAACAAAAATGACTACTACATTACCCAACATTTACCTTTTTAACCCCACTTGCGAATATGCAGTAGCCAGCCAAAATGCAAACTGGCAGCCCAACCGTACATTGCAAAAAATGGAAAATGATTTATCAGTTCTTCCTATGTA
>JBFHER010000272.1:0-5367 GCA_041584055.1 Bacteroidales bacterium | reverse complement strand
AGGATAGCGTCCGGTCATTAAAGATGCACGCGATGGGCCACAGACGGGCGCGGCTACGTGAAAATCGGTACACCTTAAACCTTCGCTTGCCAGTTTATCGATAGACGGAGTATTTACATCTTGTGCACCATAGCAGCTTAAGTCGCCATATCCCAAATCGTCGGCAAAAATGATGAGGATGTTGGGTTTAATATCAGACCTTGATTCTTGTGCTTTAAGCTTAACATGCAAAAACATTAGTAAAGTAATGCCTGCTATCAATCCAAATTGGCTTCTAATTAGTGTCTTCATTATTTTTAATTAGTTTGACTTTCATTTTTTACAAATTCCGGCTCTTTTTCCTTGCTCAGATATTGAAGTTCAATAGGAGATTCATCAATTAAAACCTGCTTCTTAACATATTTCATCACACTATCTATCTCAAAACAGATTACACCTTCAATATCTGCCTTTAATACTTTACCCTTATCATTTAGCTTGACTTAAAAAAAAATGGATTTTCATCCCAATCTTTATTTTTGATTAAACACTCAATACGTTCATTGCTATCAAGGATAAAATAGCCCTTTTGATAGCTGTTTTGGGCATAGATCTGAAAAGTACATACCATTAGAAGTGGTATCAGAAAACGTTTATTCATAGTCAAGGTTTTACTATTCTTATCAATCTTATTAATTTTAAGGGCATTTGTTTCATCTGTTTACAATATAAATTTTCAAATGTTGAATACAACATCCAGTGCAAATATATTAGCATCTGTATACCAAATGAGCATTAAAATGTTTGTTTTAATTAACTCATTTTTCCTTATTTTGAATGTGTCGCATTTCTTTTTCCTGGCTCCTTGAATACAAAGGTTTCGGAAGGCGTATGGCATTCTTTGATGAGTGCCAACATTTCTGCAGACAATTCCGGATATTGTTCTGCCACATTGTTTTCCTCGTATGGATCTTCAACTAAATTATACAGTTCTACGGGTGTCCCCTCATAGTCGTAAGCTACTTTATAGCGAACCGCTTTCCATGGACCTTTACGCACCGCTTGTCGGCCTTCTCTTTCATAGAATTCCCAATACAAATGACTGTGGGTTTGCTGTTCCCTTCCCAGCAATTCTGGTAAAAAAGAAATACCATCGATACTGTCAGGTGCCGCCACATTAACAATCTCAGCCACTGTGGGCAACACATCCCAAAAAGCAGAGATATGTTCCGATTTGCTACCAGCTTTAACTTTTCCCGGCCATTTCACAATCATTGGCACACGTATTCCACCTTCGTATAAATCGCGTTTAATTCCTCGCAAACCACCAGTGCTATTAAAAAACTCAGGATCAGCACCGCCTTCTGCGTGTGCTCCATTATCTGATGAGAAAATGATAATCGTGTTGTCAGCAATCCCCAACTCCGTCACTTTATCTACGATCTCCCCCACCTGATCATCCAGCAGGTTTATCATTGCAGCAAAAGCAGCGTGACTTTCCTTTTGTGAACCGTAAGCACCCATTTTATAACCTTTGCCACCATCATTCCCTTTATAAACCTTTTCAGGAAGTAGTTTTCCCCGGTATTTTGCCACATATTCTTCCGGAGCAAATAGCTCAGCATGAGGGATTATGGATGGGTAATATAAAAAGAAGGTGGTGTCTTTGTTTGCTTCCAGAAATTTCAGCACTTCTCTTTGCATTAGTTCAGGCGCATACTGCACTTGTCCAAAATCAGAATTACCTTCCAAATAAACAGTATCGCTATTATGCCACAGGTAATAAGGGTAATAATTATGTGCCAATGCCTGATGCAGATAACCATAGAATTCGTCAAAGCCCTGTTTGTTAGGATCGCCCTCTGATCCCACGTATCCAAGGCCCCATTTGCCATACATCCCGGTCACATAACCGGCCTGTTTGAACACTTCAGCCACGGTCACTTCATCCTTTGCCATGGGAAAATCTCCGAGTTCATTGCCTTTATTTCCTCTGTTGTAGGAATGACCTGTGTGTTTGCCTGTCATCAAACTGCCCCGCGAAGGTGCGCAAACCGTACTGCCCGAATAGTGATTAACAAAGCGCATCCCTTCCGCAGCCAATCGGTCTATATTTGGTGTTGAAAACTTTTCCTGTCCATAGCAACTCAGGTCGCCATACCCCATATCGTCTGCCAGAATGTAAATGATGTTGGGTTTTAATTCCACTTTCTCAGTCCTATTGCAAGAAAATAAAATTGCAACTCCGACCAGCAAACCACAAATATGTTTTGACATTTTCATTCTTATTTTGTTTTAATTGTACATTTTGCAGAACGTAACCAGGGGGACTTAAATTCGACATCAACGTTTCCTACTCCCCCGGTTGATTGAACATAAGCAATCATTTTCCCATTGTAAACGCGCTGTTTGTTATCGCGATAGTTACCCATATCACTTGTATCTCCAGCTTCGAGCCCCAGCAATTTGCCCGGACCATTTACAACACAGGTAATCTCATTATCGGACAGAACCACGGGAACACCGTCTTCATCCACGATGTTTATTTCTATCTGAACCAATCCTTTGTCTTTGGGTATTTCATTCTTGTCAGCCTTCACTAAAATGCGTTTTGGCCCCTTTGATGTTTGAATCAATGCTCTACTTTCTTCCTCTCCTTCCCTGGTAAGACCTATCACTTCCAGTTTCCCGGGTTTAAATTGCATTTCCCATAAAAACACGCCCGTTTCATTATCATAGGCTTTTTCATCGCCGACCTGTTTCCCATTGAGCAGTAGTTTTGCCCTTGCGGAATTGGTATAAGCCAGAACTTTAATCAATGTTCCATCCCTATAATTCCAAACAGGCCAGGCCTTTCGTGTCAACTGTCTCTCATCCCCCCCTACTTCTACTGTCCCAAGATAAGCCACCGGTTTTTCACTCCACAAAGCCCGACGGAATTCACCACGTGGTTTTACAAAACCCGCATAGTTCAATAGACCACCAGCACCACCCCGCGAAGGCCAGGCGCCGGATTCGCCCAGGTAATCAATGCCCGTCCACAAAAATTGTCCGGAGATAAAATCATTGTTTCGCACCGCATTCCAGGCATCCATAGAATGGCCATTTTCACTCCCGTAAATGACGCGTTCAGGGTATGTCTTGTGGTCTGATTCGTAACGATTTTCGGTATAATTGTAACCACAAATATCCAAAGCACCAGGGTAATCGGTATGATTCGACATAATCACACCGGCAAGTGCGCCAGTTACCGGCCGGGAAGTATCGTGCCTGCGTATATCTGAAGCAAGCCGTTTCGCTATCTCTCCAAGGCTTGTTGCCTGTGGTGCATCTGGCAGGTACCCACCATACACTTTCTGCTTTATTCTGCCTGAATCCAAAACCGGATGAGAATAAGGGTCGTTTGGATAATCAACCTCATTCCCAATGCTCCACATCACAATGGACGGATGATTTCGATCCCGGCGCACCATATCAGCAGCATCATCGCTGCTCCATTCGTTAAAGAAATCATAAGATCCCTCGTAACCCGGCTTCCCTTTGTTCCAACCGACCAGCCATTTGCGCTTCGGATACTCCCATTCATCAAACGCCTCATCCATAACCAGCAACCCCAATTCATCGCACACATCGTACACATCAGGAGCCTGAGGGTTATGGCTCAAGCGTATGGCATTACAGCCCAAATCTTTTAAGGTTTGTAGTCTGCGTTCCCACACCTCTTTTGGCACTGCGCTTCCCAGACAGCCTGCATCGTGATGGATGCAAACCCCTTTTATTTTCATCCCTTTGTCATTGAGATAGAATCCCGTATTTGCATCAAAACGGATGCTTCGAATGCCAACCTTTGTTTCTGTTTTATCAATGATTTCATCCCCTTCCAATAAAGTTGTCTCCAGCGTATACAAATAAGGACTATCCAAATCCCATCTTTGAGGCTTCTTCACGTGTAGTTCGGTGGTCCCCAGCTGAACAGATCCGGCAGCCACCTCAATCCATTCACTTGAATTGGCTATTTCATTCCCCTCCGCATTGCGCAATACATTATGTACCTCCAGTTTCTTGTTTTGTTCGGATTCGTTTTTAACATCCATCTTTACAGACACCGTTGCCTTTTTATCACCAGAGTTGTGGGTTGAATACCGCACGCCCCAAAGGTCAAAATGCACCGGCCCGGAAGTGATGAGGTAGACATTGCGGTAAATGCCTGACCCTGTGTACCAACGGGAATCAGCCTGACGGCTATGATCCACTTTAACAGCCACGACATTATTTGCTGAACGTTTTATAAATGGGGTAATATCGTAACAAAATGAGATATAACCATTGGGACGCTGCCCTACCGATTGTCCATTGACATAAATCGTACTTCGGTTGTAAACCCCCTCGAAATACAGAAAGGCCTTTTTATCCTGCGGCAACTCAGAGAAATCAAGGGTTTTACAGTACCATCCGATGCCCCCGGGCAGATAGCCCGTACAGCTGGCCAAGGTGGGACTCAGTTGTGCCTCAATGCTCCAGTCGTGCGGTAAATCCAATAAACGCCATGCACTGTGATTAAACGCTACTTCCTGTGCCTCTTTTGGATTATCCAGACTAAAATACCAATTGTCGTTGAGCAGTTGGCTATTGCCAAAGCCAACCTGACCATGGCTATATAAAGCTACAGACAAAAACAGACAAAGACTCAGAAATACGTGACGTTTAATTTTATTTGTGCTCATTGATTCAGCTGGTTAATATTTTTAATTAGACTAATCATCCCGCATTTTCACAGGGCCACTAAAATAACCACAGATTTGTAAGAACAAGGTTACAAATTTTATGGTGTATCTGTTTTTAGTTTTAAGTCGTTTTGTATTGAATATTTAACAATTTTATAGAAAACTACTTCTTTATATCAGCAGGAATCAGCTCATTGGGTGTAAAATAGGGTTCATCACCCAGAGGACGCGCATGCTCTCCCCGTTTGTCAAAATCGCCGATATCCTTTTTTGCCCAGTCCAGCTGCTTCCTTAATTCAGCAACTACATCCGGATACGCTTCAGACACATCGGTGGTTTCTGCGATATCGTTTTCCAGATCATACAGCATGTATTTTGTAAATATCACCCGATCTTCCGGTGCAATATGGATGGGCCATTTTCTAAAAGCGATTGATTTTGAATTGGGATTATGAGGCAAATGCAGCTTCCATTTCCCCATTCGCACCGCTCTTAAATCCTGATGCTGGTAATAGAAATACGGACGATCCAAAACTGTTGATTGTCCCTTAATAATATCAGAAATATCCAGTCCATCGATCACCCGGTCTGTTGGAAGATCTGCACCGGCAATCTGCGCAAGGGTTGGGAGCAAATCGATGGTGGCAGCGATCTGGTGGGAAGT
>JBFHER010000271.1:0-5373 GCA_041584055.1 Bacteroidales bacterium | reverse complement strand
TATTAAAAGAAGGTCAGCGATCAACCTGCAGAACCAGAATCGTTGAAAATGGAATCCTATATACCCTTGCGTATGGCAATCCGGTTGCGAGTCATGTGGATCCTATTGAAAAGAAGCCACTGTATCATTTCAAACCAGGGCATCACACCTACTCTATTGCCACTGCCGGTTGCAACCTGCATTGCAAAAACTGTCAAAACGCTTCCATATCACAAACAGCGCCAATACCTTTAGAACAACCGATCCTTCCGGAGGAGATCGTTCAAAAAGCAAAGCATTCAGGGTGTGAAAGCATTTCACTGACATATACTGATCCGGTTGCTTATTTTGAATATGCCATGGCTATTGCCAAAGAAGCCAAACGCAATGACATTCCAGTCATCCTTGTTTCTGCAGGATATATTAACCCGGCGCCTCTCATGGATCTAATCCCTTACATTACAGCAGCAAACATCGATCTAAAATCCATGTCAGAAGAATTCTATCATTCAAACTGCAAGGCAAAACTGTCACCTGTTCTTGCAGCAATCAAAACACTTCATAAATCGCATATCTGGCTTGAACTGACTCACCTCATCATTTCTGGGTTAAACGACAATGAAGAGCAATTCACCACATTGTGTGATTGGATGCTGGGAAATGAAATGAACAATGTGCCATTACACATCTCCAGATTTTTCCCACATTACAAGCTAGACGGTTTAAGTCCCACGCGCCTGACCACCTTAGAAACCGCGCAATCCATTGCCCGCAACAAAGGCTTAAAACACGTATACCTGGGAAATGTAAATACCATGGGAGCATCCACAACAGTTTGTCCAGCATGCAAAGCCAGTCTTATAAAAAGAAACGGGTATCACACCATACTTCTGGATGATTTCAATGGCATTTGCAATCGTTGTGGGGCTGAAATCCATGGTTTATGGTAACCTTAGAGCTCCTGAAATAGTTGCTAAACTTTAAATGCTTTCAGTACTTTTATGCCTACTTTTGCAAAAACATCATTTATGGATATTAAAAAAGCAACTTTCCTGATGAGCAATACGGATGTTAAGAAATGTCCTCCACCCGATCGGCTCGAATATGCCTTTATTGGCAGATCAAACGTGGGAAAATCGTCGCTTATAAACATGCTTACCAATAAAAAAAACCTGGCAATGATTTCTGCCAAACCAGGAAAAACAAAACTCATCAATCATTTTCTCATTAATGAAGAATGGTACCTTGTTGATTTACCGGGTTATGGTTATGCTCAAACCGGGAAAGATGCACGGAAAACCTTTTCTAAAATAATTGAAACATACATCACAAGAAGGGAAAACCTGACAGCGCTTTTTGTATTGATTGATGCACGGCACGAACCACAAAAAATAGATCTTGAATTTATAGAATGGCTCGGGACCGAACAAATTCCATTTACCATTGTGTTTACCAAAACAGATAAGTTATCGGCATCAAGATTAAAGGAAAATATTGAAAACTATGGTGATCGTTTACACGCCGAATGGGAGGAGTTACCCCCTATGCTGATCACCTCTTCATTGAATAAAACAGGTCGGGAAGAATTGCTCGCATACATCGGGTCTATAAACGACTCTCTCTCAAAAAGTTCAGACACAGATTGAAAAATACTTGATTTTGCTGCATTCGAACAAATATAATTTTTAAATTTGCACCCCGAATCAGTTATATTCTTACTACAAAAAAAATCAGCTTCATGGGCAAAGCGCCAATCAAAGTATTCTCCGGTACGGCCACAAAGTACCTGGGAGAAAAAATCTGCAAAAGTATAGGTGTTGAAATGGGCAACATGATTGTCCAGCATTTTGCTGACGGTGAATTTACCGTATCATACGAAGAATCAATTCGTGGAGCTGATGTATTCCTCATCCAATCGACATTTCCTTCCACCGACAACCTGATGGAACTTTTATTGATGATTGATGCGGCAAAACGTGCTTCAGCTCGTTCAATCAATCCTGTAGTTCCATATTTTGGATGGGCGAGACAGGACAGAAAAGACAAACCACGGGTTTCCATTGGTGCAAAGCTGATAGCCGACACAATGGGTGTTGCAGGAATTGATCGTTTGGTAACCATGGATTTGCATGCAGATCAGATTCAGGGATTTTTTGATGTTCCGGTGGATCACCTGTATGCCTCAACGATTTTCATGCCTGATATCCGCAGCCTGGATCTTGACAATCTTGTGATTGCATCACCGGATGTTGGAGGGACAAAACGCGCCAACTCATACGCTAAATTTTTGGGTGTTCCAATGGTTATTTGTCATAAGCACCGGATCAAGGCGAACGAAATACATTCCATGCGTATCATTGGAGATGTAAAAGATAAAAATGTCATTATCATTGATGACATGGTTGACACAGCAGGATCAATCACAAGGGCTGCAGAGTTGATGAAAAGCGAAGGCGCCACAACTGTAAGGGCCTATGCATCCCATGGTGTATTGTCGGGCCCTGCTTTCGATCGGATTGAAAATTCATCCCTGGAAGAAATGATTTTTTCAGACTCAATTCCCATGAGACGGGAATCAGAAAAAATCCGTATCCTTTCCGTTGCAGATATGTTTGCAGAGACAATTCAGAGGGTATACAACTTTCAATCCATAAGTGCTCAGTATTTAATCTGATAATCAAATCATTACAATACACAACCCCATGTACAAATAAATTACATGGGGGTTTTTTTTATCTATACAAATTACTACCTTTGCGCCGCATTAATTTGAACCGGAAAGCATTTTCTTGTGAAAATGGTCATTCCGGCTTTAGTGTAATGGGAAATTAAGACCCATAAAATCTTAATTTTGAGTAGCACAATTTAATTAAACACAAAAATGAGAACATTTGAAATTTCCGGTTCAACAAGAACTGAAATTGGGAAACGATTCACGAAAGCGTTGCGTGCAGAAGGAAAAGTGCCATGTGTACTTTACGGAGGAGAGAAAAACATTCACTTTCAACTAACAGTGAGCGAACTTACTCACCTGATTTATTCACCAAACGTTTATTTAATTGATTTAACAATCGATGGCAAGCCTGCCAAGGCGATCATTCAGGACATCCAGTTTCACCCTGTTTCTGATGCGATACTGCACATTGATTTTTTCCAGATCTCTGAAGACAAACCAGTCATCATTGAAATTCCTGTCGCACTTCATGGATTAGCTCCAGGTGTTAAAGAAGGGGGTAAATTAAGTTTGCGTGCCCGTAAATTAAAAGTAAAAGCATTGTATACAGCATTGCCAGACGTGCTTGACATCAATATCTCTAAGCTGAAACTTGGATCATCCATTAAAGTTGGGGATTTAAATTATGAAGGACTTGAATTGTTAAATGCGAAGAATGCAGTTATCTGTTCAGTTAACCTGACAAGAGCAGCAAGAGGTTTAGCAGCAGCTGAAGGAGAAGAAGGAGAAGAAACAGAAGGAGAAGAAGTAGCTACTGAAGAAGCAAGCGAATAACAATTTGAATGTTCCGGCATTTCTTAAATATATTTGGAAAAAAGCCAGAATCAGATCCAATGAAATATTTAATTGTTGGGCTGGGTAACATCGGTCCAAAATATCATTATACAAGACATAATATTGGATTTCAAGTATTGGACGCCTTAGCAGAGGCGTCCAATCTTGTTTTTGAACCGAATCGTTATGGGGATACCTGTACGCTCAGATTCAAAGGGCGCACGTTAATCCTTGTAAAGCCATCCACATATGTGAATCTTAGTGGCAAGGCAGTTAATTACTGGATGCAAAAGGAAAACATCGCCATTTCCAATGTATTGATTGTTCTGGATGATCTTGCGCTTGACTTTGGGACACTGCGCTTGCGCCCAAAAGGAGGTGATGCAGGCCACAACGGACTCAAGCACATCCAGGAAACCCTGGGGCATCAAAACTATGCCCGTTTACGATTTGGGATTGGAGATAATTACTCCAAAGGCCAACAAGTTGACTTTGTATTGGGGAATTGGACCCCAGAAGAAGCACCCGTTCTTAAAGAAAAAATAGAAACAGCGACCAATATCATTAAGTCGTTTGCAAGTCTGGGATTGCAGCAAACCATGAACACATACAATAAAAAGTAATGTTGGAAGAGGTCCGATTGGATAAATGGTTGTGGGCTGTCCGGCTTTTCAAAACAAGAAGTCAGGCTTCAGAGGCATGCAAAAAAGGACGCATCTTAATCAACGATCAACTGTCTAAATCCTCAAGAGCACTTAAGACGGGTGATATTGTTCAGATTAAAAAACCACCTGTAACATACAGTTTTGAAGTCCTGGGCCTTTCTGAAAAAAGGATGGGAGCCAAACTGGTTGCTGGCTTTGTAAAAGACATCACACCCAAAGACCAGATGGAGATTCTCGAATTACAAAAAATTAACCAGCAGTTGACGCGTCAGAAAGGAAGTGGAAGACCAACAAAGAAAGATCGACGTGACATAGAAAGCTTCACCTTTTTGGGTGATGATGAAGACGAATAAAACTGGGTTTTATGATTATCGCACAACAGAAACGCAAAGAGAACATTGCAGAATACATTTTGTACATGTGGCAAATTGAAGACACACTCCGTGCACTGAAATTTGATATCAAAAAAATCAGAACATTGCTCATCGATCGTTTTGATGTGAGCAATGAAGTCAAAGAAAGCATGGTTGAATGGTATGAGAACCTAATTGCCATGATGAAACAGGAAGGAATCACAGAAAGAGGACACATTCAGGCGGTTTACAACCTGGTGAGCGACCTGAATGACACTCATAAATACCTGCTAAAAACGCCAAAAGAAGGGAAATATCAGCAAATCTATCGTGCAGTAGAATCTGACATTGCCTCTTTACGAAAAGTACAAATAGCGTCCAATGCCAATGACATAGAAGTTAGCCTTAACTTCTTATACGGAATTTTACTCCTGCGAATCAAGCAGAAGGAAATCTCTGACGAAACAAATCTCACCCTTGACAAGATCAGTCGAATGATGGCACTTCTTTCCCTAAAACATAAGGCCATCGAAGACGGAAAGATGGAGCTTGACATCTGATCCTCATTTGCTTTTGAATACTTTTTGCGCAAGGATTTAATTTTCCTACTTTTAACGGCTGTGGATAGAGCGCATTTAAAATATCTGATTTTGCATGGTTTAATGTCTTTGCTTTTTTTCAGTATGCAAGGTCAAAACAGCAGCGTTGTTGCTTCGGCAGGGGAAACGAACCAACAAGACAACATCGTTATTTCCTGGACACTGGGGGAAACGGTTATCACAACTGAGAATGGAGAAAGCATGCTCATTTCCCAGGGATTCCATCAACCATTTACCATTGATTCTGCAATACACGTTCCCAATGTTCC
>JBFHER010000270.1:0-5390 GCA_041584055.1 Bacteroidales bacterium | reverse complement strand
CATGAACTTCTTGTGGACCTGAAAGGACTGTTAACAACCAAGGGGATTTTAGATGATGAAGGACATGTGAAACCAGGAACATATTCTGTTGAATTGGCAGGTGCATTCTATAATTATATAGGTATAGAGGAAGACCGCAGTTTGGGTGTTCATAATCCATCGTATATAAAAGCAGTGCTAAAAAATACAATTGCTGCAATGAATTAGTTTTTTAAGTAAATGACACATTGGGGCTGTTTGGTGCGGCCCTTTTGTGTTAAGTTTAATTGAAGGGATGGAGCAAAGATAATTTATGAATGGAACAAATTCGGATGATGAATTATTCAAAAGTGCGACTTCTCTTCTAAAGAAAAAATATACAAAGATGAAAAACGGTTTAAAGTTATTTCTTGCCATTGTATTTGTACTTTCATTTTCATCTTGTGAGTACACTGACATAATCCTTTCCGATGGCTCAGACATCGTGGTTAAAAACGATCTTAGTTTTAGTGAGGACATCGAGCCTATATTCAAGGCTAAAAATTGCACAAGTTGTCACCCGGGTTTGAAGCAACCCGATTTAACTGAAGGCAAGGCTTACCAAAGCTTGCTGGATAGAGGATTGTTTGATACAGAAAATGCCAGTGAAAGTAAGATTTATACAGTCCCTTTGCCTGATGGATCGCATACTGTGCGGTACTCAGCAGAACAAGCTGCTATGGTGCTGGCATGGATAAAGCAAGGTGCACTCAATAATTAAACTTAAAAAAATTACAATATGAAACGACTGCTTAATTTATTGATTGTCTTAAGTCTGGCATTTTCACTTTTTGCACAGGAGGAGGAAACTGAGGTAAAGGATAAACCGGTGCGTCAACCATTTGAAAGTGCTTATTTGATTGATAATCAAACAACCTACATTCCCTATGTAAATACATTGGAGTATGTAATCCAACATAAATTTGGGAATTTTCAAAATGGCATAAGCGATTTGTTTGGAATTTACGCGCCGGGTGCCAATGTGAGAATCGGTTTTAACTATGTGGTATATAAAAACATACAGGTTGGTTGGGGCCTGACCAAGGCAAATTTTACCAACGACTTTAATGTTAAATACACCATCCTTGAGCAAACACGAAAAAACACCATTCCAATTGCTTTAACCTTTTATGGTCTTGCGGGCATCAATGGTGAAGAAAAAGAGGTGTTCGGAGAAAATTATTCTTTCATGGGACGCATGTCGTACTTTGCTCAGATAATTGTGGGACGCAAATTCAATGATTGGTTATCCCTTCAGGGAGGCACCAGTTTTTCACATTATAACATGGTAGACCGAAAAGTATCAGATTTTGATAAAATTGGGGTTCATCTAAATGGCCGGGCAAAATTCTCACCACAAATGTCATTTATTTTTAATTATGACCAGCCCCTGGATTTGCTGGTTCTTTCAAACAAAAATGGAGAGAATGTGAGTGCCAACATCGCTGCTGGTATCGAAATTGCTACTAGCACGCATGCTTTTCAAATTTATGCAGGCCAATTCAGTGGTGTGCTACCTCAGGACATTATGATTAATAACTATACTGATTTTGCATTGAAGAATTTCGCGATCGGATTTACGATTACACGTTTGTGGAACTTTTAGTTCCAACTTCGATCGATTGAATAAAACAAATATTTTTTTATTAAAACGTTAAAATATACGCATATGAAAACGAAATCAATTTTTTCCGTGTCCATTCTGGCCGTAGTGCTCATGCTTGGACTGAGTGCCTTTGTACCCAATAATCCGAATGAGAAAGATAAAGGGGAAGCCTGGGATATTCCGGAGAAGTTTCAGACGATGAAAAATCCTTACGCGGATGATGTATCACTTGTTAAGTTTGGTAAAACACAATATATGAAGCATTGTCGTTCCTGCCATGGAAACGTTGGGCTTGGTGATGGACCTAAAGCCAAGAGTTTGGATACATTTCCCGGCTTATTCAATTCGAAGGAATTTCAGGCACAATCAGATGGCACAATTTATTATCAATCTATTTTGGGCCGAAATGAAATGCCTAATTACGAATCAAAAATTCCGGACGAGGAGGATCGCTGGGCATTGATCATGTACTTACGTACACTGAAATAAGGGAGCCAATTTAAACGTCATTTTAATGAGTAAGAATTATCAGAAGTATGTGTCATGGATGCTTGCTTTGCTTTTTTTGTTCTTAGCACCCGCTAAAGGAGAGGATGAGAAGGTTGAGCTGGCATCCACTGCAAAGGCTTGTCTCCATTGTCATGGTGAATCCCTGTATTCCTTCGAGAATGAAATGATGGGGCTTACAGAGACCAAACGGATGAATCCGTATTTTATTCTGGATTCTGCCACTTATAAGGCTGGTGAGCATGGTACATTTTCGTGCGATGATTGTCATTCGCCTGATTACAGTACCTATCCTCACAATGCAGAGCTAAAACTTGAATTTAAATATTCATGCCAGGATTGTCATGGCGGCGATGATACCTATGCTCATCTCCATTTTGATGAAATAGAAATTGAAGTTCAAAATAGCGTTCATGTTCAAAAGTTGGGAGATGCCTTTAAGTGTGAAATGTGTCACGATCCGCACACAAATAAATTAGTGGCAAGTTCTAATAAGTATTCCATTCCTGAAATCGTAAGTTTCAATAATAACATGTGTTTGTCGTGTCACATGGATGAAGTGAAATACGCAATTTTGGTGGATGAAGATCAACCCGAGTTGATGAAAACACATGATTGGTTGCCTAATCAGTCTTTGCATTTTAAAAACGTGCGTTGCATCGAATGTCATACCTCACGTAACGATACGATGATGGTGGCACACAATATATTACCAAAAGAATCTGCCATAAAAAATTGTGTCGAATGTCACAGCAGTAACGGGCTGCTGCAAGCAAAACTCTATAAATATCTAAATATAGAATCACGCTCAAACGAAGGGATTGCATCTTCACTAAGAAATGAAGCTTACGTTATTGGAGCCAATCGAAACAGGGCCTTGAATTTGATTAGCCTGATCCTATTCGGAATGGTTTTGTCAGGGATTGTGGTGCACATTTCATTTAGAATTATAAAAAGGAAGTAAGATGGGGGATCATAAATTGTATTTGTATCCGATTTGGTTGAGAATATGGCATGCATTGAATGCGATCGCAATCATTATTCTGATTGTCACAGGAATAAGTATGCAATACTCGAATCCGGAATTTGCAATCATTCAGTTTGATATGGCTGTTTTGCTTCATAACATTGCGGGAATATTTACATGCATAAATTATATTTTCTTTATCGTTTTCAATGGCATAACAGCAAATGGAAAGGCGTATGCAATAACAGGTAAGGGACTTGTTGATCGTTTAAGCAGGCAATCAAAATATTATATGACAGGTTATTTTAACGGAGAGCCAAAGCCTTTTCCTGTCAGTAAAGAAAATAAGTTTAATCCGCTTCAGAAGGTAGCATATGTGGTTGCAATGTACGTTCTGATACCCTTGCTCGTTATTACCGGAATTGCATTGTTATATCCGGAAGTTATTCTTGAAAATGTTTTAAAAGTAAGCGGGATAAAACTCACTGCATTATTACACGCATCCTTGGGATTTTTAATCTCAATGTTTTTAGTTATTCATATTTATGTTGCTTCTGTGGGCAAGCATCCATTGAGAAATTACCGAAGCATTGTTAATGGGTATCATGAAGAGCAATAAAAATAAGTAACTGTTTGTGATAAAAGTTATTTTTCGGCATTTTCGAGACGACTTAGAATGTTGTTTAAAACAATGATAACTGTGAGTCCACAGGACCTGAATAGAATTTCATTTTTCCGGGCATATTTAATTTAGCGATTAAATTGTAAAACACATCATAAAGCTGCTTACAATGATCATTGTAACAGGAAAATCGATTTCCAAATTGTGATTGGTATTGTTCTTTCATACCGGGAAACTTCTGGTCAAATGTTTTGAAAAGATAATCCCTTGAACCTTCCCGAAGTGATACGCCAAAAGCAGGCAGAATGTATTGGGCTCCGCTATCTGCCGCTTTCCTTACAATGTTACTTATGTTTTCTGCATTATCGTTGATATGCGGAAGCAATGGCATCAGTGTAATGCCTGTATAAATTCCTTGTCTGCTAAGTTCATAAAGGGCATGAAACCGTTCGGAGGATAAAGGGGCTGCCGGTTCCAGTTTTCTTGCCAGATTGTCATCAAAGGTAGTGATGGTAAAGGAGGCAGCCGCATAGGTCTTAGAAATATCTTTTATGATATCCAGATCCCGGGTGATAATATTTCCTTTCGTTATAATATGAATCGGGAATTTGAAGTCTGCAATTGCCTGAAGCGCGCGCCGGGTTAATCCTAATACCTTTTCCAATGGCATGTAAGGATCATTCATTGAGCCGGTTCCAATGGTTCCTTTTTGTCGCTTTCCCTTAAGCTCTTTTCGGAGCAGATCCGTGGCATTCTTTTTAATTCGGATCCGGGATAATTCACCCAACTGATAACATTTACTTCGCGAATCACAATAAATGCATCCATGCTGACAGCCCCGGTATAAATTCATATTGTAACGAATACCAAAGTAGTCATCCTGTTTTACTGGTGACAGGATGGATTTCGTTTTGATTTCAGAAAAGTTTACTGATGCATCATTTAAATCCATGGATGAAAATACGAAATATAACAATTCTATCGCAGGTGTTGGGTGGAATAAACGCAAATATTTGCGTTATCAAAAACATGTAAAACAAGGATAAGTCCTTTAAAAGATAAGTGATCTGATCGTTTTTACCTTATGAGGATCTAAACAATAGGATTGTTTCAATTGATAAATAATCTTAAAATAATGAAACTGTTTTGTGGGAAAATTCTTTTAAATATTATAAATTACACTACTTAAAAACCTGTCTATGAAAATAAATAAAATATCTTCAATCTTTTTACCAACGAAAGATTTCGGTTTTGTAAAACAAAAATTAAAAGAATTTGAATTGTCAAAGTCCGTCCAATCCATCTTGTTTTTAATGGCAGGTGAAGATCGGTTATCAGATAGTCGTGTTGAAACCCTTTTTAAAGACATTAACACGCCTGTTTTGGGTGGTATATTTCCGGAGCTGGTAGTCGCAGAAAAAAGAAAAAAAAGTGGAATTTTAATGATTCCCCTGGATTACCGTTTGGTAACGCAGCTGTTTGATTTAAGTCAGAATGTCGAATGCTTTGAGCATCAATTGATGGAGGTTTACAATGACAATATACAAGCCGAAAGCTCATTAATTGTTTTTGCAGATGCACAAGGTGTAAATAAGAAACCTTTTATGGAGTCTTTGTTTAATTTCTTTGGAATATCTGTATCTTACATTGGTGCTGGTGCAGGAACTTTG
>JBFHER010000269.1:0-5410 GCA_041584055.1 Bacteroidales bacterium | reverse complement strand
GGCTTTCATAAAACCTGGAGGAAGGCGATAGCCCCACACTGTAAAGAAATCAATTTCATCTGCTGGAGAACCTGTTCCTTCTTCTGCGAGCATGTCGTCTGTGGATCGCACTTCGCCTACAATATAACAGCCTTCAATCCGAGGATAGCTGGCTGCCTGCATAAACATTGCATGACCATAGGAATAATGAAAAATTGTATCATTCAAGGCATGATTTCGTAAGCCACGCACAAGAAAGGCACTGTGTTTAAAGTGCTTGATGGTGTATTCTCCACCTTTCCCAAAACAATCACCGTAGCCATAAGGGAAGGAGCCTCTTGTTGTAAAATGAAACCCCTCAACACGGTTATCGCGTCCATCCATCACCATGTTTACGCAACCATATTTCGGATAATCGTCCACGGATCCAACATCCTCTACCTTACAATTTTTAATAACATTGTTATTTCCTGTGACCTGAAACTCAAAAAAGTCACCGGCATCTGAAGGGATGGCATTGAACACTTCCGTTTTCACATTGATTTTAACATCTGTAAAATCATAGGTACTGTTATCCCCTTCGAACAAAAACAGCACATATGCCTTGTTGTTATTAATGATTGTATAATCAGAAAATGTTCCATTCGTGATGTCGCTGGCGGAAATAGTATAGGTCCCGGGAGCCAGTTTGACATTAACATTGTCATCATCGAGATAGGGCAGTAATTCAGGTAAAGAATTGACTGTTACCTGTGCAATTGAATTGAATGATCCCAGTAATAGAAAAGCACTCATGATGTATATCATCAGAGAATAAGGGCGCTTTGTTTTACCCTCGTGAAAGCAGGCCATGTTATTTTTCATGCTTATTGTTTTTCTTAAATGTAAAATGATATTAATCTCTATAATTCTGTTTCCAGGATATAATCAGCTACAAATCATTTGTACATATCATATCCCTACAGACACAGTGCGAAATTATACAAACCTTTTTAAAGATTTTCATCTGAATGCACCAAATGATAGGCCATTTGTTGCATGCCCCTGATTTTTAATCCTTCGCTGACTCATGTCTTCTTAATATCAATAAAAAGAGGCCATCCTTAGGGACAGCCTCTTCCATTATTTTAGATATGCATACGGTCTTATTTCACAAGACACCTTGAAATTGTCACCTTGTTATTTGTATCAACCACTTTCACAATGTACAAACCATCTTTGCTCAGCTTATAAACTTCAGTTGATGATTTAGCCACTTCGTTTACAACAAGACGGCCTGAAACATCATAAACCTGAACATTTGCACCAACAAAAGCCTCACTGCTACGCACGTTTAAGTACCCTTGCGCACCCCAAACTTTCACTGTACTTGCTTGAGCAGTTTCGATCGCAGTACCGGTACTGGTTTTTCCCTGAACCAATTTTGCACTGTAGATATCACCGGCACCAGCGCCGTTGGTAATTCCATACACACGCAATACAGTAGCTTCTCCAGCTTTTAAGCTCAGGTTGTATTTTACATCCGATGCAAATTCTACACCCCATGTACCAACTCCCTGACCCGGGATATCCATTGAATTAGCCTCATCCAATGTCCATTCACTACCAGGTGCATAGGTGGAAACATTTATTTTAGCATAGGCAGTATCCTCATTTCCACAAGCCACATTTAAGATCAAATGTACATCTTTGTCGCTTGCTGAATACAGGTAATACTCTACATATTCCTCATTGTTAATGCTGCTTATTCTTTCGTTGGTAGCATTAACACCACCATTCATATACACCCAATCGCCCATCATCACCGATAAAGTATCTTCTGTAAATGCAAGCTCCAGCGGAGTATAGAAGTGTAACTTATAGTCGATGGAGAAGCCACTCTCTGAAGTTACGGTTATTGTATCGGATGTTTTAAATCCTGTAACCGCAAGCGAACCGATTCCTTCTTCAACAGAAGCACCTGCATCGTTTGCTGTGGCGGCAAGACTTACACTTGTTGCTCCGGCAGGCAGTGCTACAGCGTAGCTTGTCTTATTGGGATCAAATCCGGGAACAGTAGACCCATCCACCTGCAAGTCACTTAAGGTTGCATCGATTGATTCCAAGAGTAATTTGAATGTCATGCTAAATATATCTGCAGCATTCCCTTTATTTGTGATACTGTATATTCTGATCAGCGTTGGTTGTTCAGCTTTCATTGGAAACACAAAAGACATCTCTTTTGCATAAGCCGAATTCCAGGTTGAAACACCTGCATCATCATAAGTGATAGGCATATGCTTTGTATATATATCGTTCACTGTCCAGGTACTGTCATCCAGAGTTAAAGTGGACACATTTAAATAGCTAAAGGAATCACCATAACCATTGGCATAACTAAACGTTAACTGCACATTCTCATCATATTCAGAATAAACATAATACTCAATGTAGTCGTTATTGTTCATGTTGTTCACCTTTGTGGCACTTGCATTAACTCCATTGCTAAAGTAAAATTCGTTCATGGTCAGCGATACTCCCTCGTCCACGAGTACAGGGGTAGAAACATTGATTGTATAGTCTTTCGTTACACCACTCTCTGAAGTAACTTTAATCACAAAGCTTGATTTGCCCACGACCGGGTCACCAAGTTCAGGAATTTCAACAGTTGCATTTGCATCATTCACAATGCCTTCAAGTGAGGTGATCCAGGTGTTGGGGGGCATCGCATAGTTATACGAAGATGTGGCAGGATCAAAATCGGCCAAAGATTCTCCATTTAGTTTGATGTCACTTAATGTTGCATCTGTTGAACCAATCGTTTCAATTACTTTCACACTAAAGATATTGGATCCCGAATCAAACCATGAGATGCGCAAGGTATACACAATGCCGGCTTCCATTGCACCCAATGGAAAGGTGAATGGTGTTTCTACGTGCCATTCGTCTGTAAATATCGACGTCCTTTCACCATTATCCATCCATGTTTCAAATTCTGTTTTATAAATTGAAACATTTGCCAATGTGGCTGGGGCATCACATCCAATGCCAATCACTGCTGCATAATCACCTGATTTGGTTGCTACAATCTGATATTCAAACCAATCACCGCCCTGGGTCACCTGTATCCCAGCCCTTCCATTTTCATTAGAGTCCACACAATGTACAGAAGGATCAAAGGATCGATGCATACAATTGGTATCTGTCAGATGGGTTGCAACGAGAAATCTTGAAGTCTCGTCTTCCAAATCGGTTGGTACTGTTCTAAGTTTTTCCGGGTTCACTTGCGCAAACGTGGAAGCAGCCATCACAAATAAAGCTGCAATAAAGGTGAAAGCAGAAACATGCAGCCTTCCCCTGTGTAAATCCTTTCGTAAATGTTTTGTTTTCATAAAAATAATTTAAAGAACTCGTAAATAATAAAACGTATAAATTAATCCGACCATAAAGATAGTTTTAAATCCCTACCGGTGATATTCAAAACGTATCAATTGATGGTTTGTTTGTTGCAATTAAAAAAAGAGGCGATTCGTTATAGAACCGCCTCTTTCAATTACTAAAATATTTCAATTATTATCTCACAATACATTTAACAGTTTGAACGGCATTGCTTGTACTTACAAGTTTCACAAGGTATAATCCGTTACGTTCAACTTTAAATGCATTTCTGCCAGCGTCGATCAATTCGTCTTTTACAAGGCGGCCTGAAAGATCATAAATCTGTACAGTACCACCCACAAAGGCTTCGTCGCAACGCACGTTTAAATAACCTTGCGCGCCCCAAACCTTCACTGCACTTGTGTAGGCCGTCTCGATTGCAGTACCGTAACTGGTTTTTCCCTCAACCAATTTTGCGCTGTAAATATCACCGGCGCCAGCACCATTGGTTATGCCATAAACACGCAACACGACAGCTTCACCTGCTTTTAAGCTCAGGTTGTATTTCACCTCCGATGCAAATTCTACAGCCCATGCTCCAAGCCCCTGACCTGGAATATTCAAGGTTTTCGCTTCATCCAGCGTCCATTCGCTACCTGGCGCATAGGTGGAAACATTTATTTTAGCATAGGTAGTATCCACATTACCACAAGCCACATTTAAAATCAAATGTACGTCTTTGTCGCTTGCTGAATACAGGTAATACTCTACATATTCCTCATTGTTAATACTATTTATTCTTTCGTTGGTTGCATTAACACCACCATTCATGTACACCCAGTCGCCCATCATCACTGATAAAGTGTCTTCCGTAAACGCAAGCTCCAGCGGGGTATAGAAGTGTAACTTATAGTCGATGGAGAAGCCACTTGCTGATGTTACGGTAATGGTATCTGACGTTTTAAATCCGGTAATCGCAAGCGAACCGATTCCTTCTTCAACGGATGCACCGCCATCATTTGCTGTTGCGGCAAGACTTACACTGCTTGCACCGGCAGGCAGGGGAACAGCGTAGCTTGTCTTATTTGGATCAAACCCTGGAACAGTTGCACCATCAACCTGCAAGTCACTTAAGGTTGCATCGATTGATTCAAAAAGTAGTTTGAAGGACATCCCATGAATATCTGCTGCATTCCCTTTGTCAGTAATACTGTATATTCTGATCAGGGTTGGTTGTTCTGCTTTCATTGGAAACACAAAAGAAATTTCGTTGGCCGTGGCAGCTCCCCATTGAGTCGTCATTGACTCATCATAAGTCGTCGGAATACGCTTTGTATAAATATCATTCAACACCCAGGTGGTATCATTAATGCCAAGTGCTGACACATTTAAATAGCTATTGGATGGATCGTAACCATTTCCACACAGCAGCGTCATTTCCACATTCTCATCATATTCTGTATAAACATAATACTCAATGTAGTCGTTGTTGTTCATATTATTCACCTTTGTGGCACTTGCATTTACGCCATTGCTGTAGAAGTAACCATCCAGAGCCAGTGAAACGCCCTCATCCACAAGCACAGGAGTGGTAACATTAACTGTATAGACTGTGGCAATTCCACTTTCTGAGGTTACATTAATTGCAAAGCTTGATTTACCGATAATTGGATCCCCAATTTCGGGATTTTCAACAGTTGCATTTGCATCATTTGCAGTGCCTTCAATTCCGGCGATCCAGGTGTTGGGGGGCAAGGCCAAGGTATAGGATGTGTTCGCAGGATCAAAATCAGCCAAAGACGCTCCATTTACTTTGATATCGCTTAGGGTCGCATCTGTAGAACCGACTGTTTTAATAAAAGAAACAGCATATAAATTACACCCTGCAGTTTCGAAACTAACGCGCATTGTATAAACGATACCTGCCTCAAGGCTTACCGGGAAAATATATTCGCTTCCATTTGCGATTCCCCATCCATTTTTAGCAATGGCAAGCGTCGTCCCACCGCGCACCCATGTTTCTGTCTCTGTTTTATAAAAGGTCACATTAATCTGTGAACCAACACGGGCAGTC
>JBFHER010000268.1:0-5422 GCA_041584055.1 Bacteroidales bacterium | reverse complement strand
TATAAAAAACATTGTGGTTCTTTGTTCTCCTTTGATGATTTTTGTGCAACAGCCTATAACAGAAAAGAATCTTACGAATTCTCAAATCGTTTGACATAGAGATTCCTCACCGCACCAGTGGTCTTCCATGTTGCAATGCCAAATGGGATGGATAAACTGACTTCAGGCCGAATATTCAGATCTTTTCCTTCGTAAGCAAAATCAATCACTTGCTCATCATTGATCCATGCACTTATTTTTGCTTCCTTAACCCGGAGCCTTATTTTATACCATTCGTTTGTGTTGAAATGCATCATGCGCGTGGTCTCGTTTTCAGCACCGTCCTTTCCATCAATGGTACTTAACCCAACCACAACCCCTGCCCATCCGCCAACAATGAATGAGCAATAAGCATCATTTATTGGAAAAGTAATGCCACAAAAGAAATCGGTACCGGATATGCGCATGGCTTCAAGCGTCACCTCATAATTCATTCGTGGAAAGCTGCCCGTATAGTTGATCCCGGTGCATCCGTCACCCATATTCATCACGATCATGTCCCCAGAAACATAAACCTCACCCTGCGGGCCAAAATTTGTTTTCTCCCAGCTGTTCAGTGTTTGTCCATCAAAAAGCCTGATATGTCCGGGTAAATCCCGGTTTAATGTCAGTTCTTGTGCAGGAACACTTGACGTTTGTGTCGCTTTTTGTTTGCAGGAGTAGAGTGCTAATCCAGTTAATAAAATGAGAAATAATGGGGTTGCTTTTTTCATGGTATATACTTTAACTACAAAAGTATACAATTATCACTATTCATTAAAAAAGAGTTTAGAAATCGCGCCGCTCACTTTTCAACTTTGATCCAAAGACTGAAGAACACTAATAGATCCTTCCTCCATTGTCGGAGGATGTTTTCAGATTTTTACCTTTCACCTGGAAATACCAGACCAATCTGCTTTCTGATTTCATCCATTATCAGCATTACTTCTTTTGTACGTGACCATGGCACAACATTTGATTCAACAAGTCCTTGTGAAATTGCTTCCTGTACGGCCCTTGCTTCGAACGAATAGCCGTTACCCAGACGTTCGAAGTTGAATGTTTCCTGGCTGCCGGTCGTGTGAAGTATCAATGAATCCGGCTGCCAGAATTTAGGAATTTCGATGTAGCCTGCTGTGCCATAGATGGCTGCAGTGTGCCTTGAATCCATTCTGATGCCCGATGAAAGCGTTGCCATGGCTCCATTTTTATATCTCAAAATATAGGAGGAGTGCTCATCCACCCCGGTTTTTCCCAAATAGGCATCTGCAGTAATTTTTACAGGCGCTTGATTCATTATTAGCTGTGATAAAAAGATTGGATATATGCCTACATCGAGCAATGCACCTCCTGCATATTTTAGGTTTAGTAAGCGTTTCTCAGGTTCCCAGGCTCCTCGAAAACAAAAGTCAATGTCTATTTTCCGAACATCCCCAATGACACCTTCCCCGATGAGGGCAAGTGTTTTTTGAATGGCAGGGAAGAAGTGAGACCACATGGCTTCCATAAAAAAGACATGCTTCTTTTGGGCTGCCTCCAGCATGGTTTCAACCTGCTGACTATTGATCCCGAGCGGCTTTTCACACAATACATGTTTGTTGTGATGGATGCAAAGAAGCGCATCATCCAAATGCTGGGTGTGGGGTGTTGCTATGTAAACAACATCAATTTCTTTAAAAGAAGCAAACTTTTCCCGGTTTGAAAAACGATTAGGAATGTTGTATTTTTTCGCAAATGAATTTGCAGATTCATCCGTGCGCGAAAGAACTGAGGTAAGCTGAGCGCCTTCCACAGCGCGAAGTCCTTCTGCCATCGCCCGGGCAATGGTGCCTGTTCCGATGATTCCCCATTTAATTGTTTTCATATTCTTTTGTAGTTGAAATGATCATGCGCATCCCGCTAAAATAAATTTTACGTTAGTTCAGAATGTAAATTCAGTCTCGAATGTGCCAAAAGTTCCGACTGTCACTTAAGATTCACCAACCAAACGTAATCATCTCGCTTACTCAAAGCGTTTCGACCAACGCATAAATGTTTTCGCTTTTGCCTTGCCATATTTTTCCAGACGCAATCGAACATCTTCGATAGTTTGTACTCTTGCAAGGTTGCCTTTAGAGTAAAATTTGTCTGCATAACATATGATCTTTTCTTCAATAGACAGCGGCAAATAGTTGTTTGCAGGAATTGGAATTTTTCTGATTTTAACTTCGGCTTTTGTAAGTCCCGTGCCGGTATGGCGTTCGCACACTTTCGCATGCTTAGGGTAACCCAGCTGTCGAAGCAGATTTGCGCCCAAATGGCCGTGTGTGATGTACTCAGCTTCACCATAACAACCGAGTTTTGGTGCATGTGTGAGGTTGATGCCGATGTCGTGCAGAAGAGCTGCTTCTTCGATGAATTTTTTGTCCGCTTTTAACTCCGGATGATCGTTGGCAATTTTAAGTGCTCTTTTAGCAACCGCTTTTGAATGTGTTACAAGCTTGAAATAGACAATGCTTTTCTTACGATAGTTTTGATGTATAATCCTGTAGGGATCAATTAATTTAAAATGCTTGTAGGGGTTATTAAGCGCTTTTTGAAATTTTTCAAAATAAGTGCCAATATGAAATCCATCCATCAAACCATGATGGGCTTCGATGCTAACGGGCATTTTTAAATGCGCCCCGTCAATAAAATATTTTCCAAATGCGATTTTTGGAACAGATGTATTCATCCTCATGTTTGGATGTTTTACAGCCGTGAATGATACCCAGGGAATCACCGTGTAGTAAATCATATTTGGCTCATCATGCTCGATGGTGAGATTTTCCTGACTTAATGAGTTTGCCTTTGACTTTTGAACAATGTCTGCAAATGTTTTAAAATCCGTACAAGAAGGAATGTATGAAAATCGAAAGGTATTATCAGATAATAATACAGTTGGTCCTGCAGATAGTTGGTCATATTCTATTAATTCTCCATCCACGATACGTAGGCGAAATTCTCGGATTTTACTTGCCACTTTCTGAGAAAGATAGAGATAGGCAGCAAAGAAATTTAACTCATTGAGCTTACAATAGTTCTTAAGAATTTCAACATTTACATTCGCTGTAAGCGAAAAAATAGGATCTTCAAATTCTTTGAAAAATGAATAATGGGATGAGCGTTCCCAGTTGGTTAAATCTAGCTTTCTCATGGTTGATTGAAGTATTTTTCAAAACCTTTGGTGAATGTTTCATCCATTTCACCTTTTTCATTTTCGAATATTAAGTATATTTCTATATGCTCTTCCTGTTCAGCAACTTTTAAACTTTTTTCAACGCCCATAACCATGCAGGCAGTGGCAAACGCGTCTGCAGTCATGCAATCTGGTCCGATAACTGTAGCACTAAGGAGGTTGTGGTTGACAGGATAACCTGTTTTTGGATCAATTGTATGGCTGTACTTTTTGCCATCTTTTTCATAAAATTGCCTGTAATTTCCAGAGGTTGCCAGTGCGTTGTTATCGAGGGCAATCACACGCTGTATTTCCCGGTTAAGCGCGCTGGGGTCTTCTATTGGCTTATCAACGCCTACAAGCCATTTTTTCCCTTTTGGACTTTCACCTTTTACTACGATCTCCCCGCCAATTTCTATCATGTAGTTTTCAATGCCCTGATCTGCCAGAAAACTGGCCACGAGATCTACGGAGTATCCTTTGGCAATGGCATTGGCATCGAGCATAATCCGGGGATCATCTTTGATCAGTCGATGACGCTTCAGTTGTATCTTTTGGTAACCTGTAAAGGCGAGAATGGAATCAATCTGAGTTTGTTGCGGAAGTGTTGCTGCATCCGAAGGATCAAAGCCAAATCCCCACAGGTTTACCAAAGGCGCAACGGTCAGGTCAAAAGCACCGTCTGTTTTCTCGGATATGTAGCTTGCAGTGAAAAATACATTTTCAAAATGTGCATCCGTTTCAACATCCTTTTCATTTTTGTTTATTCTTGAAATGATGGAGTTTTCCTTGTAGGTTGATAAGGATTGATCAAATGCTAACATTTTTTTTTCGATGTCCTGCTGAATGTCTAAGCCCTGCGGATGTTCATACGTGGCGTGATACATGGTGCCGTGAATGAGTCCTGCATTTTTGATATATTCGGCTTTCCCTGTTTGCTGGACTGGTTCTTCTCCAAAATCGATGAGCAAGAGCACAGCAGCCACAAAAAACAAGAAGATGATCGAGTATTGTTTTCTAGTCATTTTCATTGAAAACTATTTTTGAGTAAGGGCGATTCCACCTATGAGCATACAAATTCCCAGCGCACGTTGCCAGGAGATCGGATGCACTGGGATGTTGAGTAATCCGAAATGGTCTATGACCGCACTTAAAATTAATTGTCCAACCATTGCACCTGCCAGCATATTGGTGATGCCAATTTTAGGGGTGAGTATAACCACGGTTGTCACGAAAGTGACGCCAAAAAGTCCGCCAAAGAACAAATACCATGGAATTTGTTTAATTTCAGTGATGGACGGGAAAGGATTTTTATAGAACAGGAGAAGGATAATCAAAAGTATCAAAACACCTCCCAAAAAATTAATCAGTGTTGCCTGAAGTGGTGATTTTACAAATTGACCCAAATGCGCATTGATGGAACTTTGAAATGGAACCAATCCTCCCACTGCCACCGCTACCAGTATTAACCAAAGTGATTTCTGCATGCTACAAACTTAAATGAAGATCTGTTTATGTTGATCAACCATTTGAAAACGTGTTACAAATTTAAACTTGTTATCAGGAATGCCTATTAAATTTGACTATTTGTTTGTAACTTTTTTTTTGAGAACAGGTCGGCTTTTAATGATGTTTTTATCTTTGTTCGATTGCAAAAAGGATTAGGATGGCTAAGAAAGAAGGAATGGTGGAAACACCCCTGATGACACAGTATTACAAGTTAAAAGAGAAACACCCGGATGCGGTGCTTTTGTTTCGAGTGGGCGATTTTTATGAAACATTCTCGGATGATGCCATCAAAGCAAGTAAAATTCTTGGAATCACTTTAACTCGAAGAGCAAATGGGAAGGCTACCTATGTTGAACTTGCAGGGTTTCCACATCATGCACTGGATACCTATTTACCAAAATTGGTAAGGGCAGGCCAGCGTGTTGCTATTTGCGAGCAGCTTGAAGATCCTAAGAAAACTAAAAAGCTTGTAAAACGCGGAATTACAGAACTGGTAACCCCTGGTGTTTCAATCAATGATAATGTACTGAATCATAAAGAAAATAATTTTCTAGCTGCAGTGCATCTTGAAAAGGAGAGGGGGGGGATTTCATTCCTGGATATTTCAACGGGAGAGTTTCTCCTGGCAGAAGGTAAACTTGATTATATTGATAAATTGCTAAGTAGTTTTTCTCCAAAGGAAGTTTTACACGACAGACG
>JBFHER010000267.1:0-5511 GCA_041584055.1 Bacteroidales bacterium | reverse complement strand
GCTGGTAAAGCACTTATACATGCCATTTATCCCCGGCATTCAATGATTGAACGAAAAGCAGTTGGCAAGACAGGACAAGTACAACTAATTGCTACAAACATTGATTTTGGACTCATTGTTCAGGCAGTAGATCGGGATTTCAATTTAAACAGATTGGAACGCTATTTAACAATCTGTCATGCCTCCAAAGTGTCGCCGATAATCGTATTAAGCAAAACTGATTTAATCTCAACAAAGGAGCGAACAGACATACAAAATACCGTTTCTTCTCGAATTCGCAACACGCCGGTCATTGCAGCAAGCATGCTGGAATCGGGATACGACAAACTAAAACCGCTGATCAAATCAGGCAAGACCTATTGTTTGCTCGGCTCTTCTGGTGTAGGAAAATCGACGCTTCTCAATGCGCTTGCCGGCAAAGAAGAAATGAGGACCGCTGAAATCAGCGTAAGTATAAAAAAAGGAAGACATACCACCAGTCACCGAGAGTTAATTGTACTTGAAGGTGGTGGAATTCTGATTGATAATCCGGGAATGCGTGAGGTGGGCATTGCCGACACATCTGGTGGACTGGAGACAACTTTTGAGATCATCAAAGAGTATTCACAACATTGCAAATACAAGGATTGCACACACATGCATGAAAAAGGGTGTGCCATTCTTGCTGCCGTTGAAAATGGTGAAATTGCAGCAGAAGCCTACCTGAATTTTCAAAAAATGGAGAAGGAGAAAATGCACTTTGAATCCGATGTTCTAGAGCGTAAAAAGAAGGACAAGGATTTGGGGCGACTGATCAAACACATGAAAAAGCACCAGAAACCCGATAAATACTTAGACTAAAGATCTATATGAAACAGGTGTGTGAAATTTTAAGTTAAACCTTGAAAATGAAAGCATGAATTAGAATGAAGCCACTTCAAAAACCTCATTTTCTTTATTCAATCTCTGAACCTTTCTGATCAAGGCCTGCTTTATATCATCTAAATATTCATCATAGGCAAACCAGTCCCTTGTATATTTGGGCAGTTTAGTGGTCCATAGTACATTGCAGTAACATTTGGTAAGAATGCGGATGTAGCAATCCAAAATTGCCACCTCCTTTACCACCTCCTCAGACGCATAACGGGCAGCTTTGAGGAGAATTCTTTTTGATTTGTTAAGCACTTCCTGTTGCCTTGATTCATAATCCCCTCCTTGAACGATCTGTGCAACTAACAACATCTCTGATTCAAACTGATTCATCATAACATTGCTTTAATAGTAGGGAATATTAAAGTTATGACAATTCGCTTGAGATAATAATGGGTAATTCCACTCAAATCACTACAATTTCACTTATCATCATGAAAAACAATGAACACAAATGTACCAAGGAAAGTATTGCTTTGGAACTTTAACTACTTCGACAACCCTACCGGATTTTCAAGAAGTACGCCATCCCTCTGAATCGGTTTATTGATACCTTCTATTTCGGCATCCTTAAGCAGAATTGCATCGGGACAAATATAACTCACCGGAACGCCGGACAATTTTGGCTGGCTGAAACTGGTGTTTCCCTGTGCACTATACAAGGTATTGTGTACTTGCTCTGTAGTACTGATACCCAAGACATTGGACAAGTTCTTTGATGACAACTTCCTTGCACTTACTGATCGAAGCAATGTTTCCTCTCCTGTTTCCACATCGATTTTGTAAAAGTTGAGAGGGGAGAAATTTCCTTTTGTATTCAAGGGACGTATCAACAATGCGTATGCCAGACCATCTTCGCTTGCACTTTCAATCAACTGTTGCTTCAACGCTTCGTGTGAGCGGGTGTTTTCAGCCTTGATCAACACGTTGCTCGGGCTCACGGAAAACGAACTTGCCCCCATTCCAATGTAATCCCGGTTATGACCGTTGCTTTTGTCTAATTTTGCTGTTGGTGTTCGGTTGTTCAGCTGACTGATTAATATGCCTTGTTTCACAAGCAGTAAAGAATCAGGTGGCACCACTCCTTCCCTGTCGATATCAAAATTCCCAAACAATGGAATGTTGTTGTACGATTTTAAAGATGGGATGTCAATGATGGATAGTTCCTTGCTGATAACTTTATTGCCATAACGCGCCTCCCAGGTTCGTTTGGTTGAATTGGTGATTCCCTTGTAGGTATCGTTAATAAGCGCATTTCTACGGGCAATTAAACCATCTCCTGCACTGAACAAACGTTGAAACATTATTTCAGGGACTGCTTTCCCTTCCAGCAAAACTGGTCCAAAGTAACTTTCCATGTAAGGATCAGCAGCGCTTTTCTCAATTAAATTTTCGGCGAGTAGCCTGGCATCTGCTTTCATTTCTTCCAGCGTTGGCAGATCTTCGAGTTTGTCCCCATAATAAGCTAAAAAGTCACCTTCCATATCATTTTCTTTGCTATAACTTACAGCGACCACGGCAATTTTATAAAACAACTTGGGCACAACCACTTCCGTTCCTTCTGTGTTCACAAAGTAATTGGTGGAGTTCTGATAAATAACAAAGACTTTCGATTGAATAATCTCGGGATAATCACTAAACACAGATGATATTTCATTTGCTTTGGATTCAATTGAGCTCACATCAAATTGATCCTCAATGGGCATTCTGTAATATTTGGATGGCGTTTCACGACTAAAATCCGGTGCTTCCATGTCCTCTCTGGTCAGATTCTTACGTGCCATTGCCTCACTTTTGTTCCTGAATTTTTCCGAGGCACTTTTATACACATTATTGGTCATCATCCAATAGGCTCTACGAATCCCTAAATAATCATTATCCAAAGGGACTGGTAAGGAACCATCATTGTGATAAGACCCCTGACTGGTTCTATCCGTGAAGTTCTCATCGTTCAAATCATAATCACCGACCATTAATCGCACATAGTTTCCCCGTGAATGCTCAGGTTGAGATGCAATGGTAGCGCCAAGTGATGAAATCACCTGGTGCGAACGCACATCAGACAAGTTATAAGCAATAAAAAACGGTTTGCTGTAATCCTCATATTCTAATTCATTCAGATTCCGCTCTAATTCATCTTTTAAAGCATTTAGTATGGTTTTAGAATCCTCTGGCAAATCGTTACGTTCTATTCCGAACATATTGATTGTTAAAAGCAGTAAGGGTACTATTGCAAAATTGAGTTTCATCATTCGTAAATTATTCATTTTTGATTCAGAGTTGGAGCAGGCAGAATTGTACCTTTTGAAAACAGCTGGGCTTTACGTTGCGTTTCTATCTTCTCAACAAAAATAGCAGGCGCAACAGTGGTTACCGGCACCCATCCCGATTCAGCACCACAAAATCCTGTGAACACATCCTGAACATCACCAGCTGCTTTGATATTGGAGAACATAGAGAGCGGTGTCCCAATAAGATCCACACCACGAACAAGTTCATCCTCTCGACCATCCACATAAACGCGATACACTTCTGTTGGAAAGACATTAAATGCGTTTGGCATGTATCGACCTGTTGTTGTAAATCCTCCTGTTACCTCTTTAAAGAAATAGCCATATGCCAGTTTTTGCTTTTTGCATTCTTTGATCAACATCTTACGCAGTGCTTCGTTCGTCAGTGGTTTATTACTTGAAACAAACATATTTGACTGGCGTGAAACAGCTGAAGACCCCACGCTGGCACGACCATGTCCATTGGAATGTTCCGTTCCTTCAATGGGTGTGCGACTGTAGAGAAAGTCTTTCAAAACACCCTTGTTTATAACGTCTACTTTTTGCGCAGCAACCCCTTGATCATCAAATTTATAATAACCAATCAAATACTGCTCATGGAAATATTTTTGTGTTGGATCAAAAACAACATTCAATGTTTTTGGCAGAACTTTATCACCTAATCTGGTTTTAAAAGTCTGACCATCATTTTCATCCTTCATGCGATGCCCTTCTACCCGGTGCCCGAATATCTCGTGAAAGAATACGCCGGCTGCTTCCGACGAAAGGATGGCTGGTCCGGTATATGGCTCAGCAAGCGTTGCCTCCTTTAAATCAATCAGTTTATCCACAAGCTCGCTGGTTTCTTTCATCAGTTCCACCGTTGACGGTAATTTATCGGGAGATTCAGCATAGAATGATTTTGCCAAAGGCATTTCGTTTCCTTCATCGGATTGAATCAATCCAGAAATCATAATTCGCACATATGGACTGTTTTGTTCAACGTGGGTTCCTTCTGAGGAAATAAAAATTTTGCGCGTTACATTGTATTCAAAACTGAAATTCCCTTCTTTGATACCTTCATCTTTCAAAAACAATTTGGAACAACGCCGTGAAATTTCCTGCCATTTATCAAAATCCGCCTCATCAAATTTAACTTCCAGAGGTGGTGTCAGAAATTGCTCCGGTGCTTCATTTGAGAAATCTGCAACCCCATGGGTATCATCAAGCTTAATTTGATTTTTTTTTGCAAGATAATCTGCTTTAGCCTGCTTATAGGCTCTATCTGTTTGCAACCAGATCTCCTGTTTAATTGCATCTGCTTTGTTTGCCAATGGAAGTGCAGTGGCTGAAAAAGACATACCCGCCTCATCTCCCTTAAAAACATGCGTATTATCGAATTGTCTGTCTCCCACCCTTAAAACGGTGGTCAGATAACGTGTGTCTGTTTTATCACTTGAAATCAGATTCCCAAATGCCCCGCCAATGGTCCATGATTTTGTTTCGTCAATGCGATATGCCAAATAATACACCGATGGATCCAGTTTATTAAGCGTGGCAAATTCCCGATCCAGCTCTTCCTTCACAATGGATGAAACATCCCCGCCCCTTGCCTCGCCAAATGCAAGTACAAGCATTACTCCAAGCACTATTTTTTTCAATGTTATCATAGTTAAATGCGTCAGGTTTTACCTTAGTCAGACAAAAATAATAAAATTCATTGCGTTCTCTGTGTTGTGTACGAATTCTTAACAATTGTTGATGAAGGAACGTAGAAAAACCGTTATTTCTTATACTTTCTTAATTGTTCCTCTCACGAGATCTTCAATAACGCTTTATACAGAAGTTGTGTTCAATGAATTTTTGTGAGGAATTTCCTTAAGTGACACTGGCCATCATTTATAAATGGAGATCAACAAATTTCCACCAACTAATAAACCGTATACCCAAAAGGGTATCTTTTGTCATTCCGGAGATGCTTGTCATCCCTGATGAGCAAATTATAAGGATCTATGGTCCAAAAATAACAAGTAGGTGTTTGGTAGAAGATTACAAATAAAGTATGTTCGGAAGAAAAACTGGATCTGCAGATCCGTGTGAGCTACTTCGAGCACGTTTCAATGTGCGGCCGGGGATCGATCCTAATTTTTGACGCATTGTTTTGCCGGCCTTGATTTATCTCGCGAATTTATTACCCCGCGCGTTGCGCGGGACTACCATAATGTCGCTCCTACGGAGCTTTTAATTATTCGCAAGCTCAAGTTTTAATGCATAAGAAATGTTTTCACTGAATGCATTGTAAAGCCCCCTCTTTGTACCGACGAAAGGAGGG
>JBFHER010000266.1:0-5564 GCA_041584055.1 Bacteroidales bacterium | reverse complement strand
GGTAGAGTACCTGAAATTCAGCCGGATTTCTTGTTTGAAGAAGGTGGGCAGTTGGAAGGGCAATATCCGGCCAGTTGGTTTTATATGGATGGCTGGTCTAGTAGGACTGGAGAAGGAAAATGGACTCAAAAGCCAATGTTTACAGCCGAAAAGTATATCGAAATATTTAAAACAGCCGATAAGGCCAATATGCCAATTACCATTAATTTGGCGATGACACCTGATGTTACCAAAGATCACCCGTTTTTTAATCCGGAGTGTATTGCAATAATGAAACAGGTTCGTAAAGCGGTTAAAGGCTATTGATTGAAGAACATACTTGCTTAATAACAATGATGAAGAAAACAATTTTTATTTTAATCGGATTAATGTTGTTGTGCAGCCACCTCTCTGCTGCAACATATTATGTTTCAGTTACAGGAAGCGATAACAATTCCGGAACTTCTATCGGGAGTCCGTTTGCTTCCATTCAACAAGCTGTTGGTGTAATGGCTCCTGGCGATATATGTTACATACTTGGCGGCACTTATCACGAAGAAGTGGATTTGTCAAACCTGACAGGTTCTGAAGGAAGTCCTGTTACCTTTACTAATTATCAGGACGAAGTGGTTATTCTTGATGGAAGAGTTAAAATCGAAACTTCATGGACATTAGAAGAAAGGGCTTCAGTTAGCCTTCCTGATGGAAACAATACCCCGGCAGATAAAATACCGGGTATTGGAAACGTTTATGTTACCACTTTACCTGAAGGTTCTGGGGATATCACCCAGTTGTTTGTCGAAAATAAATTGATGACTTTAGCCCGTTGGCCCAATGCGCTGGCATATTCTGATGAAGTTTTTATTCGCGGCGAAACACAAACGCTCAAGTCGTCTGCAGTGCACGGTGAAGCAAGCGATTTAGCTGATCCGTTTTCATTGGTTGCCACTGGTGTCTCTGTTAAAGGATGTGTTGGGCTCTTTGGGTCTGTTCGGCTGATTACGGCGCACAATGCGGGATCGGCTGATTTTTCTCATAATAATCCAATACGATTGGAGTCAGGAAAAAACTATTACTTTATTGAGGGTGGAAAGGATAATGCCGAGCGTGTTCTGCTGGATTCAGAACAAGAGTGGGCCTATGATGAATCTACCGGTAAACTTAGCTTATGGCCTGAAGGAGATGTAGATCCAAATGGTCTTAACATATACGGGCGAAATATAATGGATGCGCTAAAAGGCGGCCCAAACACAAAACACATTGTAATTGATGGGATCGATTTTTTTGCATCGAAGTTTGATTTCGATAATTCAGACAACATTACCATACAAAACTGCGATTTTACGTATTATACGGCTTCTGAAAGGGCTTTAGGAGATGAGAATCCTGCAAAAATTGCTGATTTTACCGGAAGTAATTCTGATTTTTGCGAAAATATTACGGTGTATAACTGTACTTTTCGCTATTCAGATGGTACCGGATTTAATGCAAATTATGTTGACGGGCTCACCTTTGAAAACAACCTCATTTATCGAGCCGGGTATTATTCGAGTAACGAATGGGATGAATATGGCCAACGACGTGGTACCCATGCATTTCATGCGTATAATTCAAAGGGGATCCATTATCGACGAAATACTGTTGATATATCAGGTACCGCACAATCCGTTGCTTTTTCACGTTATGGAAAATCTGAGCCGGAAAAACCAATTGTTTCAGAATACAATTTTAATACACGTTGTTGTGGACTTGAAACCGATGTTTCATCGATGTATATTCCTGAAGAGGATGTATGGGAATCGGTGGTGCGATTCAACTGGTTTATCGATAATAACAGGCGTGACTTTCGGTGGGATGGGGCAAATATTGATGAAGTAAAAACTGCCAAGGGCAATTTTTATCGCAACGTCGGCGTACAGGGTACGAATCCTAATAAGCATGCTTACAAGTTGAAAGGCGATTTTCATGAGATTTATAACAACATCGCTATTGGTGATTTATGGCCTATCGATATTGCTGAAGGGAATGGAGGGAATGCGAGTACTATTTCCCGTAATAATGCAGCAGATAATATAACAACACTCTTATCTACTGATGGCTACGAATGGGATATTCCCGGTGATGATGAAAGCAATTACATGCCCGGGGTTTATGGCGGAACCAAGAGCATGCGCCAATTGTTGTGCGATGTGGATAATCGAGACTTTCGTCCACGAGCAGATGCCTACGAACTCATCGACCAGGGAGTACCAGCTATATGCACGGTAGCCGGTGTGGAGATAGATGTTACAGAAGGCTATATCGGAATGGCACCAGATGTGGGAGCTTATGAGTTTGGCGATTCAACCTACTGGATTGGAGGTCGACAAGAGGGGCATGCTTCAATGCCTGTTCCAAAAAACGGTGGTACAAATGTGCTTACCGATGCAGATTTGATGTATCTGATCGGATTGAATGGTGTGAAAGCACACATCTATCTGGGAACAACTGCTGGTGATCTTACACTGGTTACGACCAGGAACGACCCGTATAACATTGTTACACTCGATGGTAGTTTCGCATTGGAACAAAACAAAACTTATTACTGGCGTGTAGATACTGAATTGGCTGATGGCACTGTTGAAACTGGTGATATTTGGTCTTTTACAACAGGTGAAGAAACAAGTCAAAACTCAAGCCCGGGGATTAGCATTTTAACAAGCGGTGCAGTTGCTAAATTATATGTTGGTGAAAAATCACAGCTATCTGCAAAAATAAACCCACCAGAAATTGCAGAAAGTGGCGTAACCTGGAAGAGCAGTAATCCGGCAATTGCAACCATTGATGCAAACGGACTCGTTTCCACATTGAAAGTCGGAAAAGTTACCATCACGGCCACAACCAAAAACGGAGAATATAGCGATCTGTGCCGCATCCTTGTTATGCAAGCGGTAAGTGGAGTAAGCTTTGCAAGCGATACGGTAAAACTGGTTCGTGGCGAAGAACAACAATTGGTCGTGAATATTAGCCCTGTTGATGCAACCGAAAAATCGGTAAATTACAGCACAAACGATGCATCTGTTGCTACCGTAACTAACACAGGTTTGTTAACCGCACATAAAATAGGTACTGCAATCGTTACAGTTTCCACGAAAGATGGAGCTTTCACCGATGAATGTATTGTTGAAGTTACACCAACCGAAACAGCAAACCTTGCTTTAAACGGAGTCGCCACGCAATCTTCTGTCGATTATGATGGCGAGCCATCACGTGCCATCGATGGAAATACCGACGGCAACTATTCCAATAACTCGGTTACACATACTTTGGATGAAGAAAACCCATGGTGGCAAGTCGACTTACTTAGCGAGTACAACATTGGTAATATCAATGTTTTCAACAGAGCTGGAAAGACTGCTGTAAAACAAAGACTTTCCAATTTTTCGGTGAAAATATATAACGCCAAAAACGAAGAAGTATTTTCACAAGAATTTACAAGCTATCCAGATCTTGCTCTTACCATTCAAACCGGAGGAGTTATAGGTCAGGTAGTGAAAATTCAGTTGAATACGTCAAATCCTTTATCATTAGCCGAAGTTGAAGTCTATAAGTTTGTTGAATTAAGCGGGGTGAGCATAACACCAATTACTGAGGATTTATCGATTGGCGACAACTATCAACTGATTGCAACAGTATTGCCAGCCAACGCTTCAGATCAACAATTAGCTTATGCAAGCAGCGATGAATCGGTTGCCACCATTAGTTCAACTGGTATCATTACTGCTGTTGGTGAAGGCAAGGCGACAATTACTGTTACCGCTTCCCAAGGTGAGTTTTCCGAGAATACGACTGTTACGGTTTCAAATTCAACATCACTTGGATATAGTGTGGATCATGAAATTTCAGTGTATCCTAATCCAGCCAATGGATATGTTCATGTCAAAAATCTACCCATTGGTTCAACAATTAAAATAATCAATTGTGCAGGTGTCATTGTAGCATCTTATGCACCTCAAGGGGAAGCGATAATGCTTTCAACTTTAAATATTGAACCAGGCATTTATTTAATGCAGATTAATTCAGGAATAGTAGAATCAAGGATTAAACTAATTATGAGTACAAAATAACAGAGTAAACTAACAAATAATGAAATTGGAGAAGGTGGTATTGGTGTGCAAGTATATTTTTATTCACTCAATTTTTCAACACTATTATTCTGTTGAATGCGCTGAATATATTCTAGTAAAATGAAACCAGCATGATTCAGACCATCAGAATCAACGATGACTAATACATACGAGTTACATACGTCACCTTAATAATTTAAATTTTAGACTGATGAATTTTATTAAAACGATAGCCTTTTTTATCATGCTGCTGGCAGCTTCTTTTGCCAATGCAGCCGATTTTTACGTAAATCCGAAAGGTTCTAATTCGAACAACGGAGCAAAGAATAAACCTTTTGCAACACTTGCAGCAGCTCAAAAAGCAGCTCAAAAATATGCAGGTAAAGAAACAGTCACTGTACATGTAGCTGACGGGATTTATTATTTAGCCGAAACACTGGTTTTTAAACCTGAAGATTCCGGATCAGAAAAATACCCTGTTGTGTACAAAGCCATCAACGAAGGTGGGGCTGTTTTAAGTGGTGGAACCCGCCTTGACCTTAAATGGAAAACTTATGGGGATGGAATTTATCAGGCAAGCACGCCGAAGCATCTGAACATTGACCAGCTTTTTATTAATGGTCAAAATCAGCGAATGGCTCGTTACCCGAATTATGATGCCAGCAAGAAAACAGATGCATACCAGGGATATGCTGCTGATGCGTTTTCAAAAGAAAGGGCCGCAGGGTGGAAAAATCCTAAAGGAGGCTATATTCATGCCATGCATGTAAAACGATGGGGAGGGTACCATTACATCATCACAGGGAAAGATGCTGAGGGCAATGTGACTTACGAAGGTGGCTGGCAGAACAACAGAAAGATGGGCATGCATGAGCAGTTTCGTATGGTCGAAAATATCTTTGAAGAACTGGATGCTCCGGGTGAATGGTTCCATGATGCGGAGGCCGGTATTTTATATTACATGCCAGTAAAAGGGACAGATCTTGATAAAGCAACGGTCGAGGTCGTTCGTCTTCGTCATTTGGTCGAGTTTCAGGGGTCTGAAAAAAAACCTGTAAAACATATCACTTTTCAAGGTTTCGTTGTGAAGCATGCCGCCCGAACATTTATGGATTGCAAGGAGCAGCTTTTACGTTCAGACTGGGCTATTTATCGTGGGGGTGCATTTATGCTAACAGGAACAGAGCAGGTGAGCTTACTTGATATGGAATTTGATCAGGTGGGTGGGAATGCCATCTTTGTGAATAATTATAACCGGAATACTTTGGTTAAAGGGTGCCACATTCATGACACAGGTGCGAGTGGTGTTTGTTTCGTTGGTGATCCCAATGCAGTACGCGACCCACTTTTTGAATATCACGAAACAAATGATTTAACAAAAATAGATAGAACACCTGGCCCTAAAACAAATAATTATCCGGCAGAATGTATTGTTGAAGACTGTTTGATTCATGGTATAGGACGTGTTGAACGGCAGCC
>JBFHER010000265.1:0-5569 GCA_041584055.1 Bacteroidales bacterium | reverse complement strand
TTCAATTCTCATGCATTTCTGTAAAACCATTTTAAGAGTTTCCGCAAAGCAACCGGGATTTCAAATTAATGAATATCTTTGTATTTATCCACGATAACAAGAAGTAATTAAATACGCCTGCAAAAGGAATTTCCACAATGTCAAAAGCCAACATTTCGGAAGATCTGTACGCCCGGATCGCTCAGAATAAGTTTTATCAACGTTATCCTTCGTTATTTGCAATTGGAGGATGGTTTTTCATTAGCATTCTAATCGCTGTGTGTGTTGGTTCAGCTTCAGCTGTTTTCCTGCTTGCGCTTGATTGGGCAACAAATTTCAGAGAAGCAAACATATGGATCATTTCCCTTCTTCCCATCGCAGGTTTGGTGATTGGGGGATTCTTTTATTACTGGGGAAAGGAGATTGACCCAGGAAACAACCTGATCATCGAGAACATTCAAAATCCAAATAAGACCATCCCATTTAAAATGGCCCCTTTTATTTTGATTGGAACAGTCCTAACGCATTTATTTGGTGGTTCTGCAGGACGAGAGGGGACGGCAATTCAAATGGGAGGATCCATTGCGGATCAATTCACACGTATTTTTCGACTCAGTCCCAGCAATCGTAAAATTGTTTTAATTGCAGGGATGAGTGCAGGGTTTGGTTCTATTTTTGGCACACCCCTCGCAGGAGCCGTGTTTGGGATGGAAGTTTACAGCATCGGGAAAATTCGATACAATGCCATCTTTCCAGCTTTTGTAGCCTCTATCATTGCTGACTTTATAACACACAGCTGGGGTGTTGGACACACAAAATATACCATTGACTTAATACCACACATCGATATCCCAAATATAATTTATGCTATTTTAGCGGGAGTCGCATTTGGGCTGGCAGCATTACTCTTCAGCAAATCAACGCATGCCATTAATCGTCTCGGAAAACTCAAAATTAAATATCCTCCGCTCAGATTATTTATTGGTGGGATAATTGTTGCCGCCGTCGTGTTCATATCCGGAAGTACACGCTACATTGGCCTGGGGGTTCCTACAATTGTGGAATCATTCACGGTGCAGCAGGCACCCTGGGACTTTGCCATAAAAATTGCACTTACTGCCATCACACTTGGTTTTGGATTTAAAGGTGGCGAAGTCACACCATTGTTTTTTATCGGGGCAACCCTTGGGAGTGCACTTTCTTTCGTGATCCCGCTTCCGGTAGGTCTCCTTGCCGGCATGGGATTTGTGGCAGTCTTTGCCGGTGCATCCAACACCCCGCTAGCCTGTAGCATCATGGCCATTGAGTTGTTTGGCGCAGAATGTGGTGTTTATGTTGCAGTGGCCTGCGTGGTGGCTTATTTAATATCGGGGCACAATGGTATTTACAGCTCACAAGTGATTGGCCAACCTAAAAACAAAATGGTCGCCAAAGAAGAAGGGAAACGTTTGGGAGAGCTCTCTAAAAGGAAATAAACAGCATTGTAACAATGCAAATAATTAGAACGTCAACAAATTGCAAACCGGGATGCTTAGCATGTTTTGAGTTGAAAATAAAAGTTCTCGAATTTCGAAAATTAATTCAGTGAAAACTTTCTGTTTCCTGTCAATTTGTTATTTTTGGTGTTCCTGATTTTTCAAATTATCAGCAAATCACACATAAAACTTATTTATTAATTAAATACTTATTCACGATGTCGTCAAACTATTTCAAAACTTACCCAAATCTGGAGGGGTTTTATGGAGAGTACGGGGGAGGCTTTATTCCACCAAATCTGGTTGAAGAAATGCAAAAAATTAACGATGCATATTTCTCCATCAGCAAATCGCACAAATTCATATCTGAATTAAGAAGCATACGTAAACACTATCAGGGGCGTCCAACCCCGGTTTATTATTGCAATCGCCTCTCAGAAAAATATGGCGGCCGGATTTACATGAAACGCGAGGACCTGAATCATACCGGTGCCCACAAGCTAAACCATTGCATGGGAGAAGCACTGCTTGCAAAATACATGGGAAAGAAAAAATTAATTGCTGAAACAGGTGCCGGACAGCATGGTGTTGCATTGGCTACTGCAGCAGCCTATTTTGGTCTCGAGTGTGAGATTCACATGGGTGAGGTTGACATTGCAAAAGAATATCCCAATGTGCTTCGCATGAAAATTCTTGGTGCAACCGTTGTTCCTGCAACCCATGGCTTAAAAACGTTAAAAGAGGCTGTTGACTCAGCGTTTGGCGCTTATTTGGAGGATCCTGTTACCAGTATTTACTGCATAGGTTCGGTGGTTGGACCCCACCCATTTCCAATGATGGTTCGCGATTTCCAACGGGTGGTTGGCATTGAGGCAAAAGAGCAGTTTTTTGACATGACTGGTGAACAACCTGACAGTGTTGTTGCTTGTGTGGGAGGAGGATCCAATGCAATGGGTATCTTTTCTGCATTCATTGAAGACGAAGACGTTCAATTGTATGGTGTTGAACCTTCCGGACGTAACTTAGATATCATTGGAGAACATGCTGCAACCATGACCCATGGTTCGCCTGGCATCATTCATGGGTTTAAATGTTATATGCTTCAGGATGAAAAAGGAGAACCTGCACCGGTATATTCCTGTGCCAGTGGTCTGGATTACCCCGGAGTGGGTCCAGAACACAGCATGCTAAAAGACCTTAACAAAGTAATTTATGATACAATATCCGATGAGGAATGCATCAGCGCCTTTTATGAAATTAGTCGATTAGAAGGAATCATTCCTGCACTGGAAAGTGCTCATGCCATTGCATATAGCTTTAAGCTTGCACAGGCAAATCCAAAATCATCCATCCTTGTAAACTTAAGTGGTCGTGGTGATAAAGATCTTGACTATGTTGTGGACACCTATGGTATTCCGAAATAAAATCGCAGGCACTTTAAAAAATTGGCGGAGGTTCTTCATAAGATCCTCCGCTTTTTTTTATGCATAATCATTCTGTTTTATTTGATTCCCACAAATTCAGATCCGGCAATGGTTAAATCACTTTAGCACTATACCGTATTTTCACCCGATAGTTCATCGCCAAATCTGGGTAATTTATCTCAATTGTTAACAAACCTAAAATTGCGTAACTTCATCAAGGTTTTATTTTTATTTAATCTAATTCTATTTATGATGAAGTTCAGGTTATACACATTTCTGTCAATCATGTATTTAATTTCATCCCCATTAAATATAATTGCAAATAACAATGAGGGAAAAGAAAATACCAAAACCCAAATCTTAAATATCGATAATCTCTTGAGTATTCAGTCTCTCAAAACATCAGATATAACTTACGAGCGAAAAAATCGCAGTTTTGACCTTAACTATGAAAGCAATTATGAAATCAGTGAAGATTTTTATGTCTCTAGTGGGATTAATTACAATCGATATTCAAACAAACAAGCGAATTCATCTGATAACTTTCTAAGAGAAAAGCGAATAGACCTTGGGGCCATGAAGTTACACCCCGTAAATGAAAGATTTAACTTGTTCGGGTCTTTTTCTCTTGGAATTGGGAGTCTCAGGGAAGGTTATCCAACATGGCAAAACGAAACTGAAAATTATACTCAAACAGACTACAAAGGATTACAAACCAAAGTTGATCTTTCGATGGGTGTATTTTATGATCCTTTACGAGACGGTAGACTTGTAAAAACAGAAGTAGGATACAACTGGAAACAAGACAACTGGGATAAAGGCGAGTCTAAGGACAGGTTTTCTAATTTTTACTTGCAGGCCAACCCTGCATATATGTTTGGCTGTGATGACTATTTATGCAATTTGAATGATAAGAATTCCACCCGCAGCACAGGTCTTTTTGATAAGGGAGATATTTATATTAATCAGTTTGATGTTGGTATGAATGTAGGCAGAAAAAGTTATGATGCTGATGGAAACGATGGTTCCAAATATAACGTTTTTGGAGGAGGGATTGACGTTGGTGGTCGCTATTATGTAACAGATGATGTTGCAGCAAGAGCTCGTTTTGGCATTGGTTTTTTTGGTGAAAACCAAATCAATTACGACTTCAGTTATCGGGATACAGAAGCATCCTTAGGTGTTGGTGTTCAAGGCCATATCCCGGCAGACAGCAAACTCAACAACATATATGGCTATGCGGATGTGGATCTAGGTAGTTCATCCGCCACCAGAACGAACATGACATCGTATAAAACAAAATCAAGAGATTTAAAATTCAGTGCCGGAATTGGATATCATTGGCTCCTGACAGATGCATATGGCATCGATTACGAAATTGGATATTCCGGAATCAACGCTACCAACAAGACAGCTAATACAAGTACAAAACAAAGTGGCTTAAATGCCGTAGCCAAATTAAGTCTCAAATTTTAACAAATACATTATCAACATGATACATTCAGCAACTATCAGAAGTTTAAGTGCGATGATTGGTCTATTTTTAGCAATCCAGTTGAGTTTTGCGCAAGCACATGACAATAAAAACCTGACGAATAAAGGAAACATCATCACCTCAACAGGGGAGGTTTTAAATTTTAATGGATCGAGTACCATTGTCGATGGCACAAAAACCAATCGGGATATTAATAAATCCATTGGTCTGGCTGCAACATACTTTTTAATGAATCAGCATGGGATTTCCGGCTATTTCAATTATTCCAGGACCTACAATAAATATTTTAGTGATTATTCAAATGATTATTTAAATCGCTCAAAAATACTTTATCTTGGATACACCTATGCATACGTAATGCAACCGTCCTTAACGCTATATGCGCAGGCTTTAATGGGAGCAGGGGCAGCAAAGGACAAAAATATACAACGCTATTCAGGAAATGAAACCATTCGAAATTACACCGCTTTTCAGTGGGGTATGTTCTTAACCCTTGGGGCGTATGTTACGATTTTAAATAATTCTCTCTGGTATTTAAATCCAACCATTTCCTATAATACAACACGTACTTTTTGGGATAGCAGAACCTCTATCTATTCTAACATGCTTATACAAGCTACAGTGGTTGCAGCACTAACATGCAACACGATGTATCACAAATCAGGCGCATCAGCTTCAGATGCTACTTTTAACAGATACAGGGCAGGGCATTGGTTTATGCTTGCGACGCTTTTGAATCCTTATATCAATTTTGGATCCAATTGGAACAAATTCTCTGATGGCAGTCTTTCGTCGAAAACAAACAATTCCGGAGGTGGCATTAACCTTGGTATTGGGTATTATCCGCTGGATTTTTTTGCCATCATCTTTGCCGCGAATTTATATGCCAACACCCAAAAAGGAAGTATTTCAACTGATAAGTGGAGAAGTACCTTATTTTTCTTAAGGGCAATTCATCATCTTCCAATGGACGGTTGGATGCAAAATTTTTATGCACTGGCATTTTTAAAAATTGGTTGCTCCAGCTCGCAATATTTGTATGACAACTTATCGAATACAGAAACAGTTCTACAACTTAAGTCTTCTGTTTCAGAAGCCGAAAATACCAGCAAGCGTTTAAACAGTGGAATAGGATTTGGCATTGGCTACAATTATCCGATAGCTGAAATCGTATCAGTTTATGGTGAAGCCAAATA
>JBFHER010000264.1:0-5630 GCA_041584055.1 Bacteroidales bacterium | reverse complement strand
TTATCGTTCTTTTGCTGTTGTTCAGCAGTGTAAATTGTAAAGGTTTCGGGGATATGTTTTGAGGAAGACTGCCAGCTTTTAACACATTCAGCAAGATAATGCTGCGTGCTATTTTTTTGTGACTCTGAATTCACACTTTTTTCTTTCGCGACTGCAATCATCCTTTTATGTATTACTTCAAAAAGCTAAGGCAAAGCGGTGATGAAATGGTCGATTTTATCCCTGTATATGTTAATGCACCATTTGCCTCTATTTTATAAATGGAGAAATTGTTTGTTTTCATATTGCAGCAAAACAGATATTTTCCATCCGGTGTCAATTGAAAATCTCTGGGCCAATTGATGCCTTCCTGTTCATGTTCGATTAATTCAAATGATCCATCAGGTGATATCCCATACACCGAAACGCTATGAAATCCTCGATTTGAAGCATATACAAATTTCCCTGAAGGATGAATCCGAATGGCGGCCGCCTTACTAAATCCATCAAAGGAAGCCGGCAACATTTTCACTTTATTCAATGGTTTGAGTGTCCCGTTCTCAGTATCCAAAGCACAGGACGTAATGGACGATTCCAGTTCATTTAAAACATACACCTGTTCTCCGGAAGGATGAAATGCCAAATGACGTGGACCGGCTCCGGGGTGCAACAACAAAAATGCCTGATCAGGATTTGGTTTCAATTCCCCGTCCTCCTTTACAAAACACATCACCTTATCCGTTCCCAAATCCACCGTATAAACGTATTTACCTGAAGGGTCCTCACTCATGAAATGAGCGTGCGGCCCTTTCTGACGGCTCTCATCCGGTCCACTTCCTTCAAATACAAATGACTGTTTTATGGGTTTCAATGTCTGATCATCAAAACCCCACACATGGGCTTCTCCGGAAGAATAATTCGCAGTATAAACCTGTTTCTGATCTCCTGAGAAAGAAACATGGCATGCCAGTGCGCCTTTTTCCCAGGAGAACATCTCTCCCACTTTAAACAGCACCCCGCCTTCACCAATGGAATAACTGACAAGACCGGCCCCTGCTTTATCTGAGGTGTGGCTTGTGGCTAAAAGGTGTTTTTGATCAGGGGAGATGGCAAGATAATTTCCACCTTTGACCCCGGAAAAAGCCGCCACCTGTTTAAGTTCTGATTGACCGGCATCAAACGCATAAAGTTGAATGGGGTTTTCCTCATTTTCATCACTTGAGAGTACATAAAAACGATAGGATTCACTCGTGTTGACGCATGAAACGAAGAGGGATAAAATCAAGCAATAAAGTGCTGTTTTCATAGTAAATCATCAGATTGTTTGCCCTAAAGATAAGGGCATTCATTGTAAAAACTCAAACGATTCACCGATTTTTCGTCGTTTAAGGCGCTTCACATTCGGAATCAACAACCTCTTTATGAGTAAAAAGAAGTTCATTCTTGTCGATTGATCCGAACCATGCATTGAGTTTGCGTTGCATGCAAGCCACCTTCAAAGGGAACTTTTGAACGAGATTGATGGATTCTCCCACATCCTTGCCCAGGTGAAACAAAAATGATTCCGTGGTGGTATGATTGTAAATGTATTTCCAGTCGCAACACCTGATTGCACTGATGAGATGCTTGTCCTCCTTCTGTGTAAAATGCCAGAACACTGCATCCCGTTTAACCTCACACCTGTATTTTAACACCTCTGCCAGGCTCCTGCCGTCCATGTACTGCTCCCCACTTACAGGTAAACCGCAAATCTCAGAAAGGGTTGGGAATACATCTTCCAGAATTACAACCTGATTGCACCTTTGCCCAATGCGATTGGATGCTGCAAAATGGATAAAAAGCGGAACACGCACACCACCTTCGAACATTTCACCGGCAGCACCCCGCAAGGGCGCATTGCAATCCATGAATCGATCCTTGCAATCACCACCATCATCTGTTGTAAACACAATGATTGTATTTTCATATTCACCTGTGCTTTTCAGGTAATCCAGCAAATTGCCTATTTCAGAATCCAGGTGACTTAAATAGGATGCATAATACGCTTCTTCCGGCATTTTCAGGTTTCCAAGACCTTTCTTCACCGGCATATCAACATATAAATCAGGACACCAAATTTTATTTGTAAACAGATCAATCCAGCCTTTATCCATTGCCTTTTCCTTAAAATAGTCAGCCAAAGCGGGATTTTCGTTTTGAAATCGTTCTTTCCCATGAAACCATAAATTCAAAAAGAAGGGGCCTGTCTCTTTTGTTTGAATGAGCTTTTGCGCCTGACTGACCAAATAGGAAGGATCGCCTTTTGCACCGGAGGTGATACCTGAAATGATGGCATCAAAATTTCTGAACTCAGCCTGTTTTTCTGCTCTTTCTCCATTTATTCCCTGCCCTATGTGCCAGAGTGCATAACCATTCCGCTTAAAAGCCTCAGGCAGATTTACTTCACCCTTATTACGTTTCATCTGATTGACCGGGAAGCACCCGCTGAACAAGCTCTGTCTCACTTCATCTTCATAAGGAGAACTCACTGATGCATTTGTAAAAAAGATGCTTTGCCTGGCTAATGAATCCACATTGGGTGTTTCATAAAAGATATTGCCGTTGCAACCGATGTCAGACCAGCCAAGATCGTCCACCAAAAGCAGAATCACATTGGGTCGAATATCCTGCGTCCACCCATTCAGCGGATTCAGAAGCAACAAAAAAGCTATGACACTTAATATTTTCACAAAAAAAACTATTAAAACTGCAATTAACGATTACAAGCCCAGTTCATAGCAACAAAACAGATCTTTTTTCTGTCTTAATACGATATGACCAACAAAGTTAAACCCTAGCTTCTCAAACAAATGTAACGCTCCTTTATTTTTTGAGTTGGTGTCTGTCCATACGGATTTATAACCCGAAGCCAGTGCCTTTTCAATGGCAAATTTCACCATTTTAAGAGCCAGCCCCTGCCCCATCATATCCACATGAGTTACCATCCGATGTATCACCAAACAGTTCGGACTGGTAGACCATTTAAGTGATAAATATTCAGGAGGTATATCTTCATTTACACATATAAATGACGCAATGACGCCATTCTCTTTGTAAACGTATAAATCCTGATTTACTATGTCTTTCTCAAAGGTATTTTTAAGAGGATAGTCATCGTCCCACTGAAAGTTGTTATGCCGATGCATAAAAGCCTTTGCCGCATTAACAAGCACCATTATCCTGTTTAAATCGGACAAGTCTGCGAGATGCATTTCCATTTTTATCTTAGTTTTGTTTTTAGCAGCTTTTCTAGTCGAATTATTTCATCTCTGTATTGGGCTGCTTCAATAAATTCAAGTTTTTTAGCGGCTGCCTGCATTTTTTTCTTTGAAGCTTCAATGCTTTTCTCCAACGCTTTCACATCCATATAGCCCACCACAGGATCTGCAGCAACGTCCACACCTTCCGGTTCCACGTAGGCATTCACCTTCCTGTTGCCACGATCTTCTCCCAGAATATTTGACAATGATTTAGATATACCTTTTGGTGTAATATTGTTTATCTCATTGTATTTCAACTGCTTCTCTCTTCGGTAATCGGTCTGCTCAATGGTTTTTCGCATGCTTTGTGTTATTTTATCAGCATACATAATCACAAGTCCGTTGATATTTCTCGCTGCACGCCCTGCAGTCTGGGTCAATGACCTTTCTGATCGCAGGAAACCTTCTTTGTCCGCATCTAAAATTGCAACCAGGGAAACTTCTGGTAAATCGAGTCCTTCCCGCAAGAGGTTCACACCAATCAGCACATCAAAGGAACCATTTCTAAGTTCTTCCATGATCCGAACGCGATCCAGGGTCTCCACATCAGAATGAATGTATTCGCATTTAATACCCATACGGGATAAATACTTGCTTAACTCCTCGGCCATTCGTTTTGTGAGGGTGGTCACCAAAACACGCTCCTTTTTCTCAACCCGTATGCGGATCTCCTCCATCAGATCATCAATCTGATTCATACTCGGTCTGACTTCAATCCTGGGGTCTAAAAGTCCGGTTGGACGTATTACCTGCTCCGCCACAACGCCGCCACACTTCTCCAACTCATAATCCGCAGGGGTTGCACTCACAAAGATTGTTTGATCCAGCATGCCCTCAAACTCATCAAACTTCAAGGGTCTGTTATCCAGGGCTGCAGGCAATCTAAAGCCATATTCCACTAAATTCTCTTTTCTGCTCCGATCACCACCATACATTGCCCGTACCTGAGAAACGGTCACATGACTTTCATCGATGACCATAATGCCATCTTTGGGAAAATAATCAAGCAAACAGAAGGGACGCGTTCCGGGCTTTCTGCCGTCAAAATACCTGGAATAATTTTCAATTCCGGAACAGTGTCCTAATTCACGAATCATCTCCAGGTCATAGCTCACACGATCCTCCAGTCGTTTTGCTTCCAGGGGCTTTCCGATCTCTTTAAAGAAGTTGACCTGCTTCACCATATCATCCTGAATTTTATGAATGGCGCCCTGGATGCGCTCTTTTGTGGTCACAAAAATATTTGCGGGATAGATCATGGCGCTGTCCCTTTTCTCCATCACGCTGTTATTGATGGGATCAATGGTGGCGATGTCTTCAATCTCATCTCCCCAAAAGGTAAAACGATAGGCAAAATCGGCGTCTGCCACATATACATCCACCGTATCCCCCTTTACACGAAATGTTCCATGCCTGAAATCAACCTCGTTACGGGAAAATAAACTATCCACCAAACGACGCAGAAAAACATTTCTGGCAATTTTCTCTCCCTTTTTGATAAGGATGACATTTTCATGAAAGTCCTCGGGATTTCCTATACCATAAATGCACGAAACAGAAGAAACCACGATCACATCCCTGCGGCCGGACAACAGCGCTGAGGTTGCAGACAGACGCAGTTTCTCAATCTCATCATTGATTGAAAGGTCCTTCTCAATGTAGGTATCTGTGGTTGCAATGTAGGCTTCTGGCTGATAGTAATCGTAGTAGGACACGAAATACTCAACCTTATTTTCAGGGAAAAAAGTTTTAAATTCACCATACAGCTGAGCCGCCAGTGTTTTGTTATGACTTAAAATCAACGTTGGCCGCTGCACCTGTTCGATGACATTTGCAATTGTAAACGTTTTACCGGATCCGGTCACCCCAAGCAGTGTTTGATATTTTTCCCGCGCATTTAAGCCTTCTACCAATTGCTTGATGGCTTCCGGCTGATCTCCGGTTGGTTTAAAATCAGATATTATCTTAAAATCAGGCACTCTTTTTTTACATTAAAATGAAGCAGCAATATAAGAAAATTTATTAGGGAGGACAACAAAACGCAAGGGGATGAAATGCCTGAACAGGCCATTATTGAGATGAAAAATGTTGAAATGTTGGAATGTTGGAATATTGAAGTGTTGAACTGAGGAAGTGAGGAAAGTCCCGTGTCCCGTGTCCCGCGTCCCGCGTTCCGTACAATGTTGCAATGTTGAAGGGTCGAAGGGTTGAAAAGTCAAAAAGTTACTATTCTTTGCTCACGAAACGTCGGACTCACCCCCAAACCCCCTCTCTCTCCCGATATGCATCGGTACAAAGAGGGGGCTTTACGATGCATCCAATGAAATCATTCCCCATGCATTATGACTTGAG
>JBFHER010000263.1:0-5709 GCA_041584055.1 Bacteroidales bacterium | reverse complement strand
TTGAATCAAAATCAATCTTGCCCTTAAAGCCAATCTCTGTCTTTATGGTCTCGGCCAACTGTCGGATTGAAATTTCAACACCAGTGCCGATGTTGATATGCGTATTTCTGATCTCTTCCCCACATTGTGCCTTTACATCCTTAAAGTCTCGGTTCTCTAACAAATAAACACATGCATCAGCCATGTCTTCCGACCACAGAAACTCGCGGAATGGCTTGCCTGTGCCCCATAGGGAGAGGGTTACAGGGTTTGAGGGTTTGAGGGTTTCAGGGTTTGAGGGTTTCAGTGATAGTCCGTATTTTTCGAGCATATTGATGATCTCTTCTTCCGAAGCTGAACCGTTTATTCCTTCAACGGGTCGCTTGTTGAAATCTTCGCGGATTGCATCCCAATTATTATCTTCAAGACATTTCGCTAAATGAATCTTGCGCACCATGGCAGGAAGCACATGGGAGGTTTCCAAATTAAAGTTGTCATTTGGGCCATAGAGATTCGTTGGCATCACCGAGATGAAATTGGTGCCATATTGCAAATTATAGGACTCGCACATCTTCAATCCGGCAATTTTTGCAATGGCGTAGGGTTCATTGGTGTATTCCAGGGTATCTGTCAACAAACAGTCTTCCGGCATTGGCTGTGGTGCGTTCTTTGGATAGATGCAGGTTGATCCCAAAAATAAAAGCTTCTTTACCCCATGCACATACGATTGATGAATCACATTGTTTTGGATCTGCATGTTTTCGTAAATAAACTGTCCGCGATACAGATTATTGGCAACGATCCCCCCCACCTTAGCCGCAGCCAAAACCACGTACTCCGGTTTCTCTTCCTCAAAGAATTGTGCTACAGCAGCCTGATTCATCAGATCCAACTCCCGGAATGAACGGTATACAAGATTCGTGTATCCCTTGCTTTTTAAGTTCTTTGTGATGGCCGAACCCACAAGTCCGAGGTGCCCGGCGATGTATATTTTTGATGATTTGTTCATGTTTTATTTAGCCTTACGTTAATTAGTCCTAAAGTCAAATGGTCTAAAAGTCAAAGAGTTACTAGATCATGTTGATTATTTATCTAAATATTTAATGAAATTCATAATTGACGATGATAAACGTGATGATCTTTCTAAAAGTTCTGTATGGTTCTTCTCCTGGATATAACCAAGCTCTTTTGCCAGGTAAATCATACTGCGTACTTCTCCACAAGATGCTTTTGCAATAAATAAAAAACGTTTGAACTCAATATCAGAGGACCTCTCAAATCCCTCTGCAATATTATTCATAACAGATACAGCGGCTCTTTGAATTTGATCACGAAAAGCAAAATCCCTGTTTGTTTTAAATAATTGATATATCTCTAAAACAAGGTCTTTAGCTTCGATCCAGATAAATAATTCTTCAAACTTTTTGACTGAGGCCATGTATATCTAAATTCCAATTTTGTAAGACTTTTCGACTTTCCGACTTTCCGACTTTTCGACCATTAGACTATTACTCAAAGTAATTCAACGTCTTATACCCCCCTGCATTCAAATACGCATCTTTCTTGAACAATTTAACATCCGACTTCATCATGTCTTCTACAAGTCCTGCGAGGTCGTATTTTGGGGTCCAGCCCAGTTTTGTGTTTGACTTTGTTGGGTCTCCAATCAGCAGGTCTACCTCTGTGGGGCGGAAATACTGCGGATCAACGCCCACCACAACACTTTCTGCTGCCACGCGTTCCTTCATTTCGGTCAGGAATTCGCTGCCTACGGTCGTCACAAATTTTGTTTCATCAATGCCCGCAAGCACGCCTTTCTCATCCACGCCTTCACCTCTGAATTCGAGGGACAGTCCTACTTCTGAGCTTGCCAAACGTATAAAATCGCGAATGCTGGTGGTGATGCCGGTGGCAATGACATAATCATCCGGTTGATCCTGTTGAAGAATAAGGTGCATGGCACGAATGTAATCTTTTGCATGGCCCCAGTCACGCTTCGAGCTCAAGTTCCCCATGAATACTTTTTCCTGCATCCCTAGCGCAATTCGGCTGATGGCACGTGTAATTTTACGGGTCACAAAGGTTTCGCCGCGTATCGGGCTTTCATGGTTAAATAAGATGCCATTGCTTGCATGCATTTTATAAGCTTCTCTGTAATTCACCGTGATCCAGTAAGCATACATTTTAGCCACTGCATAAGGCGAGCGTGGGTAAAATGGCGTGCTTTCCTTTTGAGGGACTTCCTGAACGAGTCCGTACAGCTCAGAGGTTGATGCCTGATAAATGCGTGTTTTCTCACCTAATCCTAAAAGACGAACAGCCTCCAGGATGCGCAAGGTTCCCAATCCATCCGCATTCCCAACGTATTCAGGCGTCTCAAAACTCACAGCCACATGACTCATGGCAGCCAGGTTATAAATTTCATCCGGTTGAACTTCCTGAATAATCCTTGTGATATTCATGGAATCCGTTAAGTCGCCATAATGAAGCACAAGGTTTCTGTTTTCTACATGCGGATCCTGATAAATATGGTCGATGCGATCTGTATTAAACAACGAAGAGCGCCGCTTCATCCCATGCACCAGGTATCCTTTTTTCAATAAATACTCGGCAAGGTAAGCGCCATCCTGTCCGGTGATTCCTGTAATTAATGCTACTTTTTGTGACATAATTTTATGGTTATGATTGTTAGTAGTGTGGGGAGTGTTAGGAGTGTGGGTAATGTGGGTAGTGTGGGGAGTGTTAGTAGTGTGGGGAGTGTGGGGAGTGTTAGTAGTATCAACATTCTGAACATTACCCACGTTCACAATACTTCCAACTCTTCTATCTTTCCTCACGTATTCCTTTTTTTATCCCACTTCCCAAATGAAAAAGTTCATCATAATATCGTTTGCTTTGTAAAGACAAAAACCCTAATCCTAAAAACTGAAGGGAAGCCAGCAAGGTGATCCCGCCAATTAAAAATGAGTGGGGATTTTTTGTGAACTGGTGTGCCAGACTTGCTGAAAAAACGTTGGCCTCTTCAGCAAAAAACGACATGTCAATGATGGTATCTGCGAATAGCCATACCAGTTGATACATGGATAAAAGCATTAAAAAAGTACCAATCCCTATAAAAAAGATATAGGGCCTAAAAATAAAACCAGCCATCATCCCGGAAAAGACACCGCGCAAAACATGAATGCTTGAACTTCGCTTGCCCGCCACTTTATTCTGTTCCGTCCAGTCAAGATGTGCCGGCACTTCAACGATTCTGGCGCGGAGGATCATTGCTTTATACATGATCTCAGGATTAATTTCGTAATCCTTCGTTTTTAAATTCAGGGAATGAATAAAGTCTTTTTTATAAGCCCTTACCATGCCCGTAAAGGTGTGAAACTTCTCCTGTGATGCCATTTGCATAAAACGGTTGACCCATCGGCTCATGATTCGACGTAAGAAAGGAACTGCTGTTACTTTCCCTCCTTTCATATAGGGTGAAGCCACCACCATGTCGGCACAGGTGCTCTTTAAGGTCTCAACCATTAGCTCTATGTGATCAACCGAATAGCTTAAATCGATGTCCAGCACCACCACAACCTCACCCATTGCATGTGCAAACCCAGTTTGCAAGGCATGCCCCAGGTTTAAATTTACAGGGTGATGTTTGACACGTATCTCTTCGATTTCAGCCAATGCCGTAGATATTTCTCCGGTACGATCCTTGCTGCCATCGTTAATAATCAATATCTCATAGTTTTTTTGATATGGACCTTGATCAAGGTATGCTCTGATCTGATTTACATTGTTCTCCAATATGGCTTCCTCATTGTAACAAGGAAGAAGTATTGTGAGATAAGGATGGGTTTTTTCTGTGTTTTTCAAGGCGTATGTTGTATTAAAGAGTCGAAGTGTTGAAGTGTGGGACAAGCATCATTAAGCACTATTTACTTTGTTTATTTTTCAGTCCCAGGATTTCATACTTCAAAATATTATACCCAAAAAGGACGTTTCCGATTAAATAACGGCGCCACATGCGTTTTGGTTCGCGTATTAGGCGATAGAGCCATTCCATGCCGATTTTGATCATCCACCTGGGTGCTCGTTTAACCGTGCCGGCGTAAAAATCAAACACGGCGCCAATGCAGCCAATGTGCCCCACCCTAAGCTTATCAAAATGTTTGTAAGCCCATTTCTCTTGTTTGGGTGCTGTCATGCCCACAAATAAGACATCGGGTTGAAAGCCATTGATTCGTTCAAGCATCTTTTGATTATCGGCTTCACTAAATTCTATTTTAAACGGTGGAGAATAAGTCATGACGCTTATATTTGGGTAATCTAAAGCCGCGTTTTGCATGATCTGTCGCAAAACCGCATCACTGCTCCCCAAAAAGAAACACTTCCCCCCACTTTTATTTAAACGTTCCATTTCATGGAAAAATAAATCGGCACCGGCAATCTTTTTCACCCACTTTCCGGTAAGTAGAAAATTTGCCAAAACAATCCCGATGCCATCCGGTATAAGCAATTCCCCTTCTGTGAGACTTTGCCTGAACAGCAAATCCTTGCATGCGAGGTTATAGGAATAAGCGTTGATGGTATTGATCAACAGCTTGTCCTTATCCTCCATCTGATGCAATGAAGCATTGTAAATTTTAAACGATGAAAACATAGTTCTTCTTATCAGGCATTAAAGGTTTATACACTGTTCTAAACTCATCAATAGGATCATAAAAGTTTTTCTTTGATCTCATCCAAAAGCAAAGACCTGCCTGCAGATGATTTCAATAATCCTAGGCGTACTTTTATCTTATGCTGTATTGTAAACGAGCTTAAAAACTCCTTTGTCTCTTTTGCTTCAGGAACCTTGAAGTCTGTTAAATTATATGTGCGCAGCGCTTTCTGCTCAGGAAGGGAACGGTAAGGGTTGATGCCCTTGCAATGGGTGCCATCAACGCCAAAGCCAATGTTTTCAACCAATGATTTGGTTGGGATGACAGAATAGCGTCCGGCTTTATATTGCGAATACGCCCAACGCACGAACCAAGAGTCGTTCTTGCCGGCCAAATATCCTAGGAGCATGTTACCCATGTTGTTGCCGCACACTTTTTTAAAGTCATCAACAACATCCACATCGGACTGAATCTCTTTCAAAATAATTTCCTTATCAAATACCGCTGCATCCCAGTATTTTTTCCAGGTAGCCCATCCCCAGGAAAAGGGCCTGCGTTGAAAATATACATCCGTATGAACACTGTTCATAGCCAGTGAAAAGCCAGTCACAGTTTGAATACGCTCATCATTCGCATAAACATCTAAAGCCTGGTTCATGTAAGTCAGAAAGTTTGGGTTACAGATCAAATCATCTTCCAATACAACCACGCGATCGTGTTGTTTCAATACTTCTGTAACACCGGTAACAATGGATTTGGCAAGACCCAGATTACTTTGAGATTCGATTATTTTAATTCGCTTAAAGCCGGAAAGATCATTTAGGAATTCCCTCACCTGTTTTACTTTCGCCTGGTCAGAAACCGTTTTAGGACCATCTGAAAACACGTACAGATCGCTTTCTGCAGCCAATTCATTATTGGTCAAAGCTTTGAGCGTTTGCCTGGTTTCTTGCAACCTGTTATAGGTGAAAAGCGCGATGGGGGCATAATGATTCATGTGTGACAATTTAATTAAATCTGTTTAAACAAGTAAAGAAAAATTTTAGCCAATCTTTGCATTGTTTTTTTTTACAAAAGA
>JBFHER010000262.1:0-5728 GCA_041584055.1 Bacteroidales bacterium | reverse complement strand
GATAAATAAAACCTGGAAATTAATTGATCTGCTCATGAAGGTTTATAAGTTTGGAGGAGCTTCCGTAAAGGATGCACAAAGTATAAAAAATATTGCTGCCATAATTGAACGCTGCAAGGAAGATTTAGTGATTGTTGTTTCGGCAATGGGTAAAACAACCAATTCTCTTGAGACGTTGGCCAATGTTTATTATGGAAAAGGAGATTGGAAACCATTTTTTGATAAAATTGTTGCATTCCATAGAGCTGTCATTGCTGAATTGTTCATATTGGAGGATGATCAGGAGCTGCTTGTTCAATATGTGATGTTTGAAGATGATCTGTTTCAGGAATTAAAAAAAATACCTTCGCTTAATTTTGATTATGATTACGATAGGATTGTCTCATTTGGGGAGCTCTTCTCCACGACAATAATAGCGGCATATCTGAAAAAGATAGGGTGTCAGGTAGGATGGACTGATAGCCGTGGGTTTATACGTACATCAAACGATTTTAGGGAAGGGAAGATCGATTGGGAGCTTTCCAAACGCCTTATTTCAGAAAGCATTGATTTCTCTCAGGCTAAAATATTTCTTGCTCAGGGCTTCATCGGTTCAACAACCAACAATCAAACAACCACCTTGGGCCGTGAAGGATCAGATTTTTCTGCCGCAGCGATTGCTTATCTGATGGATGGTACAGATGTAACCATATGGAAAGATGTTGCGGGTGTTCTGAATGCAGATCCCCGCTGGTACTCAAAAGCTGTGCTTTTGCCGGAGATGTCCTATAACGAAGCCATCGAGTTGTCATTTTATGGTGCACAGGTAATTCATCCTAAAACCTTAAAGCCTCTGGAGAATAAAAATATACCCTTGTATGTGCGATCTTTTAGTGACCCGGATGGAAAAGGAACGATTATTGGGTTTTATTCAGGAAAGATAAAAATACCCATATTAATAAAAAAAACAGAGCAAATATTATTATCCATTGCGCCTCTGGATTTTTCATTTGTTGTTGAGGATAACCTGAAGGAAATCTTTGAGATTTTTTCCAAGTACAGAATCAAAGTTAATCAGATGCAAATAAGTGCGCTGAATTTCTCCGTTTGTGCCAGTTACGATGAACGAAAGTTTGAAAATCTGTTGGCCGATTTGAGGTCAAATTATCGTGTCACCTATAACCTTGGTCTGGAGTTGTTAACCATTAGGCATTATAACCCCGAAATAATCGAAGAAATGGTTAATGGATACAAGGTTTTGATGGAGCAAAAAAACAGGGATACCGCCTGGTTTGTTATGAAGCAAAATGGAATCCCCGAAAAGAAGAATTGAACACATGAGCCGTTATTTTAAATCAATATAAATTAAGCCGTTTTTTGGATTTGACCTTGTTGTGTTAAAAAAATATCGTTAAAATTGACTTTAGATTAACAATAAATCAAACCATGAAAAAGTCAATTTTATTTTTATTTGCATTGATACTTGTATTAAATGTAAGTGCTGATGAATTCCCGAAAGTAAGATTTGGAAAAGTAACAAAAGCGGAATTAGAGCTGAAAACCTGCGAAATAGACTCGGGTGCACATGCCATGTATCTGATTGATGATGGATTTACTGATTTTTCTTTTGTAAACGATCGTGGATTCGTTATTCAATATAGCAGATATTCTAAAATAAAGATATTTGATAAAGAGGGAGACGAATATGCGACAATCAAAATACCATATTACGTATCCAGTACATCTTCATCCGAAGAACGGGTGTCAGGCATAAAGGCTTACACATATAATCTGGAGAATGGGAAAATAGTTAAAACGAAACTGAGTTCAAAGGATGTTTATGATGAAAATGTAAATGGTAACTGGTGGGAAAAGCGTTTTTCAATGCCCAATGTAAAACCGGGTTCTGTGCTTGAGATACGTTATGAAATAAGTTCAGATTTCTTATGGAATCTTCCGAGTTGGTACTTTCAGCATGAAATTCCGGTTCAGTGGAGTCGTTATGAAACGGCTGTGCCGGAATACTATGAATATGATAGGGATATGAAAGGATATATTCCGGTTACTCATGAATATACTGGTGGATCAATTACAATTGGAGATTTTAGTTATCTGATTTCCGGAGAAAAGATTATTGCACATAATGTATTGGCTTTTAAGAGTGAACCATATTTAGATTCAAAGCATAATTATATATCATGCCTTAATTTTGAACTAAAACGAGAGCACCCTCCCCAGAGGTTACAAATTAACCATACCACAAGCTGGGCAAAAATAGGAATAGATCTATATGATTACGATCGGTTTGGCGGAGCTTTAAATGGTGCATCTTATTGGGACAGTGATTGGAAAAAGCAAGATGGTGCAAAAGACACCATGGCACATGTGCTTAATGTTTATAACACGATAAAAGAAAAAGTGGCATGGAATGGCAGTGCTTCGAAGTATGCAAGCAGGTCATTGAGCAAAGTGCTGGAAGAAGGGAGTGGAAACTCCGCAGATATTAATCTGATGTTGGTGGCCATCCTTCATAAAGAAGGTATAAAAGCTGATCCAGTATGTCTGAGGTTGCGAAAAGATGGGAAATTACCCTATACAAGACCGTCTATGTCCAGTTTAAATTATGTTGTTGCAAGCGTTGAAGTGGGAGGGAAGCTCTATCTGTTGGATGCAACCGAAGATTATTTGCCATTTGGTGTGCTGCCAGAAAGGTGTATCAATGGACAAGGCATACAATTTGCTTATGATGGATCCATATCACATATTAATATTCAGGCAAGCCAAAATTATGAAGTAAGTACCTTGTGTTCCTTTAAAATCAATGAAGATGGATCTTTGTTTGGAAATGTTGATTATAAAAGAACAGGATATGCCGGAATAAATGCCAGAAAAAAATATGATGTAAAGGATGTCGAGGAAGAAATGAGAAAAAGTTTTGAGTCGAAGTTTCCTGGAGTCGAAATAGATTCCTGTTCCATAGTAAATAAGGATTCAATCAACAATGCTTTGTTGGAAAGGTATAGTGTAACACTTAACTCCGTTGCCCAGCTTGCTGGTAATATGATCTTAATTAATCCTGCCTTTATTGATCGCATGGAAGAGAATCCATTTAAATTGGCGGATCGCATGTATCCGGTTGATTATGGATATCCAAGAAGTGAAATGACTGTTTTGTCAATAGAACTCCCTGAAGGTTATCAGGTTGAAGCTATACCAAATCCAATGCAAATAGCATTGCCAGATAATGGTGGGGTATTTGTCTTTAAGGTGCAGGCCTTTGAGAATCGCTTGCAGGTCATGCAGAAGTTAGCAATCGACAAATCACTGTTTTTACCCACAGAATATCAAGGTCTAAAAGTTTTCTACGACCATATTGTTTCAAAACAAAACGAACAAATTATCTTAAAGAAGATATAAATGAGATCTTTATTCCTGGGTTTTTTTCTTGCCTTGTTCAGTTTTGGAACATCACAAAATTACGATGTTTCATTCATTCCTGACTCCATCAAAGCTGATGCTGATATTGTGTATCGCAATTCTATCATCAACTTTGAGGTTGAAAACGAGCGAAAAGCAAAAATGAGTGTGATCGAATCAAAAACCATATTAAACAAGGATGGAGAAGATAAGGCATATTTTGTATTAAGCTATGACGAATGTCGAAAGATTAAGAAGCTCTCGGCTCAGTTATTGGATGCTAAAGGGGAAATAATCAAGAAGTATAAAGAGAAAGATTTTCTGGATCTTGCTTCAGGTGGAGGATTAGTAAATGATACACGCCTTAAAGTGATTGATTTTCATCGAAGTATATTTCCTTATACGATCTCAGTAATGTATGAGATACAGTACGATGGTGTTGTAAGTTATCCCCATTGGGAACCGGTATTGTCATATGGATGTGGTGTTGAACATGTTGAATTCAATCTGTCTCATCCAGTTGAAATGCCTGTTCAGATAAAACAACTTAACTACGATAAAAAGCCAGAAGTTCGTATTCTTGATGGTGTCAAAACACTGAAGTGGGAAGAGCATTGTCTGAAATCTGTACGAACTGAACCATTTTCACCTCCAGCAATTGAGGTTTTCCCCTCGGTATGGACTGCTCCTGTTAAATTTGAATATGACGGAATAGCAGGGAGTATGGAGTCATGGAAGACGTTCGGACAATGGTCTTGGGAATTGAATAAAGACAGAGATATACTCCCCCCTGAAACGGTCGAGGAGATCAGGCAGATGTCCGATAGTATTATAGATCTTAGACTAAAAGTAAAGCGCTTATATGAATTTATGCAGTCAAAAACGAGGTATGTGAATGTCTCTTTGGGCATTGGCGGTTGGCAGCCCTTGCCTGCAATGAAAGTAGATGAGACTGGTTATGGTGACTGTAAAGCACTTTCAAATTACATGCGTTCAATTCTAAAGGTCGTTGACATTGAATCCTATTATACCCTAATCGGCAGTGGTGGTCAGAAAGTCAGGTTTGATGATTTTGCATCTATGGGCCAGGCAAATCATGTTATATTATGTGTGCCTGATAATTCAGACACCATTTGGTTAGAATGTACAAGCCAAACAATTCCATTTGGTTATATCGGGCGATCGAATAGTAAAAGGAAGGCCTTGCTTGTTACGCAGGAGGGAGGACAAATTGTAAATACACCGGAATATTCAACCGAGAAGAGCATGCAGGTGCGACATGCTTTGGTAAAGCTTGGACTGAGCGGTGACGCAAAGGCAGAAATAAACACTTGCTATTCAGGAATTCAATTTGATAACCGGCGCTATGTCTTAAGTCAAAATTATGAGGATCAAAAGAAATGGCTGTTAACAAACATGGATTTTGCTTCTGCCGATATATTAGGGTTTGATTTTTCAACCCCTGTTATGAAAGATGGTTTGCCATATCTTGATGAAAAACTTGAGGTTAATCTGAGAAAGTTTTCTTCAAAAACAGGTCAGCGGGTATTTTTTCCTGTGATGTTTATGGATGGCTTTGAAGGAGCTCCAAGAAATTTGGAGGAAAGGAAGAATGATATTTTTAAGGAATATGGCTATCTGGATATTGATTCTATACGATATGAATTGCCAAAAGGTTATGTTGTGGAATTTAAGCCTGAAAATGATACTGTGAGAAGTGTTTTTGGAGAATACCGGCTAACGTTTACTGAATGTGAGGACCAGCTGTTGGTGAATCGGCGACTATTAATGAAAGATGGTCGGTGGCCTGCTGATACATACAAGGACATGCAGGAGTTTTATAAAAAAATCAGAGAAATCGATAATAGCAAGGTGGTGTTGGTGCAGAATCAATGAGGATTGTGACAGCAAAGAACGAAAAGGAGGTCATGTTTGCTGACCTCTTTTTTTTGTGATGTGTTAATCGCTCAGACTCATTTTGCATCAAATAAATCAGGTTTTATGTTTTACAACAACTTTTTTTATTGTTGCAAGTTGTTGGTAAAAAGGGTGGTATAAATGCTTGCTTGAAATAAATCAAAAAAACCTTCAAAAATATTATGATAATTGAGAATTAATTCTGTTTCTTTGCAGCCGCTTAAGGCGAAGGGGATACACGAAGGTGTGACCGGACTTAGGTGAAAGGTGCTGTGATTTGGGTATTTTTTTGAGGCTAAAAAGTTTTTCAAAAAAAAGTTCAGAAACAGTTGCCGGAACAAAAAGATTGAATTACTTTTGCAACACTTTTCGCCAAAACGAAAGCGTTTAGGGTTGAAGAGTAAACAGAAATAGT
>JBFHER010000261.1:0-5734 GCA_041584055.1 Bacteroidales bacterium | reverse complement strand
GAAGAACAGGCTTTTAATCTGTTAAGCGCTTTTATCTGGTTATCCACATTTGTTTTGCATGCATCTGCCTTTTACCGTTTAAAAGAAAAGGAGGTTTGATATGGAATTTAACAATAATAAAAGCATCTTTCTTCAGATAGCCGATAGCATCTGTGAAAAGATATTGTACGGCGATTATAAAGCAAATGACAAACTTCCATCAGTTCGCGAAATGGCTGCAGAAACTGGTGTAAATCCAAATACGATCATGAGAACATACACTGAACTTCAAAATGATGAGATCATTAAGAACCGGCGGGGGATCGGTTATTTTGTGGAAGGGGATGCCTATGATAAAATCAGAAAGCAACAAAAAACAGAGTTTTTCGAAAATGAATTTCCCGTTTTTATGAAAAAACTATTCCTGCTCGATCTTGAGAAGGCAGAGATTGATACCATCATTGACAACCTTAAAACACTGAAAAAATGAAGACAAGTAAATTAATATTATTCTCCTACATCGGTTTGTTGGCTTTTGCCTTTCTGATTTTTGTAATTTTTCTGAAGGCCACAGATCAGGAGCGACGCGCGGAACAAAAAATAAAGATTGAGACTCATCAGGTTGGTTTGCCGTCGTTTACCCATGTTAAGGTTGATAGGCAGAACACTGAAATTAAGTGCGGTGACACGAATATGGCAACGGTCTATTATCATAAGGATTCGGTTTGTCCGGATATTCTGTGGGAGAAGATTGGGGATACCTTGCTGATTAAAAAATCCGATCAGTATTCCCAGTTGAAAATAGTGGTGAATTCAACGGTTTCTTTGCATGTTGAATCACAGGGCGGAAAAGTGTCTTTTAATAAGCTAAAGATTGATTCACTTTTCCTGAACGGCACTAAAGCAACGTTTAACGGATTTGACAACAGTGAGGTTGACTATGTCTATGCTAATTTGATGAAATCCAGGGTGCAATCCTATTCCGGGCAATTCAACAATGCTGAGATGAACCTGACTTCATCCAATATATACATTTCAAAGCCCATGATCAGCATCAGGGGGAAAGCAGCTGAAAAATCAGAATTCAGGATTAGAAAAGTGCACAAAATTGATCTTGAAATGGATGAAAGCAGTAACTTGAGGTGTAATTGAGCAAGTTAAAAGTCTGTATGGCTAGAGCACCAAAAAGCACTCATTGAATTTTATCCGGACAACAATGGTTTAGTTCAAATCCAACGAGTCTTCTGGCCTATTATGCACTTGAAAAAATTCATATCAACTGGTGCTGCATCCATAAAAAACAAAACCCCAAATGCGATTTGCATTTGGGGTTTATTATGATGTAATACGAATCTTGATCAGATGATCGCTTCCATGGCTTCCATTGCCTCGCGCAATTCAGCACCGATGATTTCTACATCGTGGTAACGTATCTCATCGTTAATTTCGATCAGTTCTTTGTTGTCAACATGATTGTCTTTGCCTTCTTTGTAAGGTTTTCCAATTACATTCACATCGATTGATTTCATAAAATCTGCCAACAAGGGCTGTGCAGCATGATCAAATAAATAACAACCATATTCTGCAGTGTCAGAAATCACCCGGTTCATTTCATACAATTTCTTGCGAGCGATGGTATTTGCAATCAGGGGTGTTTCGTGCAATGATTCATAATATGCTGATTCAGCTTTGATGCCTGCCTCGTTCATCACATCAAAAGCAAGTTCAACACCGGCTTTTACAAAAGCAACCATCAATACACCATTGTCGAAATATTCCTGTTCTGAGATCTCAACATCTCCGGCAGGTGTTTTTTCAAAATCAGTTTCACCTGTGGCCGCTCTCCATTTTAAAAGGTTCTTATCACCGGCTGCCCAGTCTTCCATCATTGTTGAAGAGAAGGTGCCGTCCATGATATCATCCATATGCTTTTCAAACAAAGGACGCATAATGGTTTTTAGCTCATCTGCTAATTTGAATGCTTTAATTTTTGCAGGGTTTGACAGACGATCCATCATATGCGTAATGCCACCTAATTTTAAAGCTTCAGTGGTTACTTCCCATCCATATTGAACCAATTTTGATGCATAACCTTTGTCGATTCCTTTTTCAACCATTTTATTGAAACAAAGGATTGAGGCAGTTTGAAGAACACCACAAAGAATTGTTTGCTCACCCATCAAATCTGATTTTACTTCTGCTACAAACGAAGAGTGCAGTACCCCGGCTTTGTGTCCTCCTGTGCCAACACAGTAAGCTTTTGCAATATCAAGTCCGTCACCGTTTGGATCGTTTTCTCTGTGAACTGCGATTAAGGTTGGTACCCCAAAGCCACGAAGGAATTCAGCTCTTACTTCAGTAGCAGGTGATTTAGGAGCAACCATAATTACGGTTAAATCTTTGCGAATTTCCATTCCTTCTTCAACAATGTTGAATCCATGAGAATAGGAAAGACAAGCACCCTTCTTCATTAAAGGCATTGCTGCTTTTACTACTGGGGTGTGATATTTGTCCGGAGTGAGGTTCAGTACCAGGTCAGCAGTTGGAATCAATTCTTCAAAAGTACCAACTTTAAAATTATTGGATGTTGCATTTTGATACGAAATTTGTTTTTCGTCAATCTCGATCTGGCGAATTGCATAAGATACATCAAGACCGCTGTCTCTCATGTTTAATCCTTGAGCCAGACCTTGTGCACCACAGCCCAGAACAACAATTTTTTTACCTTCTAACTTCTTAACACCATCAGAAAATTCTGATTCTTCCATGAAATCACATTTTCCAAGTTGCTCTAATTGAAGACGCAATGGTAATGTGTTGAAATAATTTGCCATTTTGTATGATTTTAATTGATACTATTTTATTTTCATTTGTAAATCTGATTCAATTTTGTTATCCCAATTGAATGATACAAAGCAAGTAAATAAATTCCAATTAATGATGTAATATTGCCATCATTTTAGGTACTTTTTATGGATTTTAAACGAAATGATTTTGGCGTTTCGCCTGTGTTCTTCTTGAAAAATTTTGTAAAATAACTTTGATCAGTAAAATTTAGTTGGTGAGCAATTTCACTTACCCCAAGGTTGGAGTGGACTAAAAGTCGTTTAATTTCAAGAAGTTGTTTGTCTCGTATGAAATGAGCAGATGGTTTTCCTGTTAAAATACGGACGGTTTGCGTCAGGTGATTGGGAGTAACTGCCAGCATCTCAGCATACTCAGATATGCGTATGTTTTTTTGGTAGTTTTCTTCAACCAGCTGAAAGAATCGTTTTACAAGCACACTGCCTTTGCCTTTTGAAGGAATGGAGGAATTGTCTTTGTACAAGGAGGCACAGGTGCATAAAATTAATTCAAGTAGGGAGCGAATGACATCCGGACTCAGGCTTGTTTCATTTTCTGTGGTTTCAATCCCTCGTAAAAATAAGCTTTTTAAAAACAGCGTATCTGATGCTTTCTTTAGTAATAATGGTGGATTATCCTGTTGAATCGTGAAGAAAAAAGGAAACTCAATCAGACGATTGTGATTGGCTTGATTGATCAAAAAAAAGTCGGAGGTGAACAGAAATATGTAGCCCTTAATGTCACTTGAAAACTCAAGCTTGTGCGCCTGTCCCGGAGACATGAAAAAGATGCAAGGCGGATTTATTTTATACCTGTTGCTGTTTATTACATGGTAACCTGATCCTTCATCCAAAAATAAAACCTCAAAAAAGTCATGACTGTGTGGATATTTCACCTGAAAATGCCGGTTGGCATCAAATATTTCTACCTGATAGCCACGACTGGCATCGCCGGCTTTTTTAAATGCCTGCAGACTATAAACTGGGATATGACCGGAGGATTTTGTCACAATTCTGATGTGTAAAAGCCAATTGGGATACTTAGGAAGGCCTCATGTCAACAGACCAACTATAACTGTTATACCTGATTGCAAATTCTTTGTATAGTTTATCAAAGATATATTTTCCTTCAAAATCTTTGCGGTACCATTTAAATAATGGCGAACAACTGATGATTTTATTTTCGTAGTCAACAGACAGGTTCTTTTCGAGGAAACTTTTCTTGGCCAGCTCCAATTCTTCATTGATGTCCTGGGCAGAATAAAACCGGACGGCCGGACACGAGTTCCCGCCATAATTTAAAGCAAAATGGATGCGTTCATCTTTGTGAACAAGCATGTGTTTTCGACGGGGATCACCGGCGTTAAATGGAATTCTTATGTGATAAGGAGGTTTGCTGTTTCTTCGAAGAATGCCGTGTTCTATCTGGTTCAAAGACCACTGATAATCATCAATATCTATTTTGAACGTTGACAGCAGGTGCATGTTGCAGATAATCGTTCTCTTTATGCCTTTTTTAACTATGATGTAATTTGTAAGGCCATTATAAACATTAATCCAGAACGCTTTTTTTTGATCGTCCGAATGAAGCATGTTTAAGTTTGAACTCTGCAAGCGATGCAATAAATAATCCACCTCGGAAAAATTCACTTTATTTCCTCCAAGAAATTCCAGCTGTAATTCCTTTAGAACCGCAGAAAACGTAATTGACAAGCCATTTAAATCTGCCATCGCTTTTCACCTAAAATTGAAATTCTAAGTTAGCAATGAAAAACTAATTATTCGATAAGAATTACGCTAAATTTTGTTTACGTTTTTATTTCAATGTTAAGCGACTGTGGGCTAGTGTGTTGTGTGTTGGTGGAAGTAAAACGCCTTAAGTTTTTGCATAACTTAAGGCGCTTATAATGATGTTATTTCGTGGATTTAACAGTCGGGCAATTGGCTAACGGTTTCTTGATCCCCATTGTTTGCCTTTTCTGCTTGAATTGCCTCTTCCTGCATTGCTTCCGGAAGATGCACCGCGCTGTGCTGTATTTGCCTCTTCAACAAACACTTTAAATCCTTTGTATTTGAAGCCTTTGAACGACTTGATAATGTCATTTGTGTGTCGGACATCAACATCCAGGAATGAGAATTTTTTCATGATGCTGATGTCGCCAATTTCGATATCGGCTTGTCCTGTTTGCTCATTTACAAGGCTGATGAGTTTCGCAGGTCTGATGTTGTCTTTGCTGCCAAGGTTTATAAATAATCGGCTCATGGACGCGTTTCCACGTCTTCTGCCACCTCTGTCGCCTCTTTTTTCCTGAGATCTTTCACGCACCTGTACATTGAGATCCGGTGCATTTTTATAATAATCAAGAAACCTATTGAACTCCACTGATACAAAGTGTTTGATAAGTTCTTCGCGGTTTAAATGTTCCAGTTTTTCATAAACTGCCGGTAAAAATTCAGCAATTTGTGACTCATTTACCTCAACATCTTTGACTTTTTCAACCAGACTGATCAATTGCTTTTCACATATGTCTGTTCCTGTTGGAACCAGCATGCGTGTAAAGGTTTTCTTTGACATGCGTTCGAGATCCCGCACCTTTCCCGTTTCTCTTGAATGGAGAATGGTGATGGAAATTCCACTTTTCCCTGCACGACCAGTTCTACCGCTCCTGTGGATATATACCTCAAGGTCATCCGGCAGATTAAAATTGATAACGTGCGTCAGGTCGTTTACATCCAGTCCGCGTGCAGCTACGTCTGTGGCTACCAGCATGTGTAAATGACCAGAGCGAAACTTCTGCATCACAGAATCGCGCTGTTGTTGAGATAAATCGCCGTGCAGCGCATCTGCATTGTAACCATCACGGATTAATTTATCAGCCACATCTTTTGTGTCTTTTCTGGTTCTACAAAAG
>JBFHER010000260.1:0-5752 GCA_041584055.1 Bacteroidales bacterium | reverse complement strand
TCTCAACTCAAAAAGGAAGAGAGCATTGCAGGGGTGACGGATCCTTTTCGTATTTTTAATCCAAAAGTCAGGCAGGCCCTGGCCGAGAATAAAATCGCGAATCTGGGACAAAGCTTATCCACCGACATCGAAAAAGTTTTAGCTCTTTCCCCGGATGTTGTCATTGAATCAGGATTTCCGGATGCAGGCAACAAGAATCAGACCTTACATCGTGCTGGGATCCCCGTGATTTACACCGTTGATTGGATGGAACCAACGGCATTGGCCAGAGCAGAATGGATAAAATTATTTGGCTACCTCTATGACATGAAAGATGAAGCAAATTCGTTTTTCTCAGACATTTCAAAAGAATACCTGCAACTCAGAGAATCCATTGATCACGCGCAGAAAAAAACGGTTGTATTTTCCGGGAATAGTTTCAAAGGGGTTTGGTACCTTCCGGGTGGCAACAGTTACATGGCAAAATTAATAGAAGATGCCGGAGGAAAATACATCATGCAAAATGATACTTCCGCAGCTAGTCTTCCCGTAAGTTTCGAAGTTGTCTTTGATAAAATCTCAGAAGCTGACATCTGGATCAATGTGGAAGAAAATTCAATCGCCTCTTTGGTTTCAAAAGATGAAAGGTTAATGCATTTTCCACCTGTTTCATCCGGTCGGGTTTACAACCGGAATTTAAACTTTGATGGGCTTGGAGCAAACGCCTATTTTGAAGATGGTATTTGCAATCCTCAAAAAATCTTATCCGATTTAATTGCTATATTTCATCCTGATTTAATGGGAGACAATTTTAAACTCAATTATTACCAACAACTATCAAATGACTAAGCTGGTAACATACCGCATTCGGATCGGTGTTTTGGTCCTGTTATTGGCTGCATTGTTTTTTACCGACCTGTTGATTGGCAGCGTTAACATCCCATTGAAAGAAAGCCTGCAGATACTTTTAGGAAATAAGAGCAATCCAACCCTTGCCTTTATTTTAAATGATTTCCGAATGCCGAAAGCCATCACAGCCATGCTCGTGGGTGCCGGACTTTCAATTACAGGTTTAATTATGCAAACCCTTTTCCGCAATCCATTGGCAGGGCCCTATGTGCTGGGGATCAGTTCTGGCGCAAGTCTTGGGGTAGCCTTATTTACAATGGCAACCAGTCTCATTAGCGGTGGTGCAGCTATTTTTCTTTTAAAAAGCTCCTGGGGCCTGGTACTTGCGGCCATTGCTGGTGCATCATTGGTAATGCTGCTCACCGTACTGGTATCGATGCGTATAAAAGATTCCGTCTCCCTTTTGATTGTCGGAATCATGTTTGGAAGTATCACAGGTGCCGTGGTGACAGTTCTTCAATACTTCAGTGATCCGAACATTGTGCATAATTATTTAATCTGGACTTTCGGCTCCTTATCAGGCGTAACCTGGGCACAGGTTTATGTGATGCTGTGCATCTTTATTCCCGGTTTGTTAATTTCATTTTTGCTGGTTAAGAATCTCAATGCAATTCTGCTTGGAGAAAATTATGCCCAAAGTGTAGGTGTTGACACAAAACGGTTGCGAATCATTATCATTGCCCTCACAAGTCTGATAGCCGGTTCTCTCACTGCCTTTGTGGGGCCGATAGGATTTGTTGGTGTTGCTGTTCCTCACATTTCAAGATTTGGTTTAAATACCTCAGATCATAAAAAGTTAATGCCTGTGGTTGCTTTAACGGGTGCAACACTCATGCTCCTGTTTGATATTATCTCCCAGTTACCAGGATCACAAAGCACCCTGCCCATCAATGCGGTTACCGCAATATTTGGTGCACCGGTCGTCATATGGGTAATTTTCAGAAGTAAAACCAAACGATCAGGATTCTAATGGGCCCCATACCTTTCGATACCATATTAACAACGTCATCCCTTACGATTGGTTACAAAAATCGAAAGCAGGCTGACATTGTAATTCTTGAAAATGTTGATCTTGATATTTTCAGGGGTGAGATGATTTGTTTGATAGGTCCCAATGGAGCCGGCAAATCAACCCTGATTCGAACACTGGCAGGCATGCAGGACGCCTTGCAGGGCCAGGTCCTCATCAACAACATTCCCCTGGATGCCAGGCATTATAAACAGCTGTCTCAACTTATCTCAGTGGTTTTAACAGACAGGACCAGTCCGGGCAACCTTACCGTGTTTGATATTGTCAGCATGGGGAGATACCCGCACACCAACTGGTTTGGATCCTTGCTGAGAGAAGACATAAAGATCATAAAAGAAGCCATTGAAATGGTTGGCATGCAAAGCTTTGAAGATCGTTATTTTCAAAGTCTGAGTGATGGTGAAAAACAACGGGTAATGATAGCGCGGGCACTGGCTCAGGACTGCCCCCTTGTTTTGCTTGATGAACCGACAGCTCATCTAGACCTTCCAAACCGGGTTGAAATCATGAAACTTTTACGAAAGCTGGCCCGGGACACAAATAAATCCATCCTCCTATCCACCCACGAACTGGACCTGGCATTGCAAACCTCCGACAGAATCTGGTTGATGGCCAATAAAAATATTTTCACCGGGACCCCCGAGGATTTGGTCCTCAATGGCGAATTTGAAAAAGCATTTCTGAACCAAAGTTTTGATTTCGATAAACACTCCGGTACCTTTAAAGTGGTTTATGATCAAAGCAAAAAGATACAGTTAATAGGCGATTCAGTTCGATCGTTTTGGACAAAAAGGGCACTGGAAAGACATGGTTATCAAGTGGTTGAATCTGAACAGCAGGATAAGGTGACGGTCTTTGATGCACATTGGGATGTGATTAGAAACAACAAACATGCCACCTGTCACTCCATTTGGGAATTATTGATTTCCTTGCTTTAAATCTTATTAGAGCAGTCAATCGCTTGAATCGTTCTTAAAACCGAATACACTTCGTTTAAATTTTCTACTATATTTGCGTGATGCAGAAGAATCCGGATGATATAAAATATGTTGCCAAACGGCATCGACTTGTGAATGAGCTCAAATTAAAAGGGATACAATCCCCAAAAGTGCTTGAAGCGATTTCACGTGTTCCCCGGCATCGTTTTTTCAGAGAAGATCTTGTACAGTTTGCATATCAGGACAATGCATACATGATTGATGCGGGACAGACAATATCACAACCATATACGGTTGCTTTTCAATCACAATTATTGAACATAAATGCAGGAGATTCTGTTTTGGAGATAGGCACTGGTTCAGGGTATCAGGCTGCAGTACTTTGTGAAATGGGTGCGAACGTTGTGACCATCGAGCGACATACCATATTACATAAAAAGTCTAGCTCCCTACTGTCCTTGCTGGGATATAAAATCAAAACACTTTTAGGTGATGGTTATGAAGGATATGTGCAATCTGCTCCATACAAAGGGATTATAATTACAGCTGCGGCCCCATTTATCCCAAAAACATTGCTCAGGCAATTGGCCATTGACGGCAAGTTGATCATCCCCCTTGGAGAAGGAGAAAAGCAGGTTATGACGCGTATTACCAGAGTGAGTGAATCAGATTTTAAAACCGAACAATTTGGAGATTTCGCCTTTGTTCCAATGCTAAAAGGGGTAGAATGATGGTGCCACTTGACTTAATTCATTAAACTGAAATGCTTAGAAAATTTAATATATGGAAATAAAGAAGTTTGTCTTTAATGGATTTCAGGAAAATACTTACCTGATATATGATGAAACAGGAGAATGTGCAATCATTGATCCTGGATGTGTTTCAATTCATGAACATGAAGAATTAAAACTGTTCATTCATGATAATGGTCTGAAGGTAACACGACTTTTAAATACGCACCTTCATGTGGATCATGTACTGGGAAATAGTTTTGTATATGAAACGTTTGGCGTTTCTCCTGAGGCACATGAAGGGGATGTTCCAATGTATAAGATAACGAGGGAATATGCCAAACAATTTGGAATGGAGGTTAAAAAAGATCCACCCCCCATTGGACATTTTTTTAATGAGGGTGATCGTTTAAAGATTGGAAATACAGAATTGGAAGTCATACATGTTCCCGGGCATTCTCCTGGTGGAATATGTTTTTATATCCCCAAAGAAAAGGTGATATTCGTTGGAGATGCTCTTTTTAGCGGCAGCATAGGACGAAGTGATTTATGGGGAGGAGATCATGATCTCTTAATTGAAAACATTAAATCAAAACTGTTACGTCTCCCCAATGACACCAGGGTCTTTTCCGGCCACGGTCCGGTGACATCCATCGGCGCTGAAAAGGCTGAAAACATCTACCTGCAGTAGCAAACAGAACGATTTTAAATATGCATCATAACAAGAAAGGCGGTTCCATTCAAGAAACCGCCTTTCAATATATTTATTCTTCCTTGTGTTTTACAACCTAATTCACAATTGTCATTTCATCAATCAGGTTTTGAGCACCGGCAAACTTGTCAATAATAAAAAGCACATAGCGCATATCTACATTGATACATTTTTGCAATTCCGGCTCAAAAGCAATATCACCACTCATTGCTTCCCAATTGCCATCGAATGCCAGACCAAACAATTCCCCTCGCGAATTTAAAACTCCACTTCCTGAATTCCCTCCTGTAATATCATTGTCTGTTAAGAAGCAAACATGCATTGTTCCGTCTTCATCCGCATAGCGACCGTAATCTTTTGATTCATATAATTCTTTTAGTTTTGGATGAACAACGAACTCCCAGTTGTCAGGATCTTCTTTTTCCATCACACCTTTCAAAGTAGTATAATGAAGGTAGTGAACCGCATCTCTTGCAATGTAATCACCGACCTTGCCATAAGTTAAACGCATACTAAAATTTGCATCCGGATAAAATACCTTGTCTTTCATCATTGCCTGAATCCCTGCTTCAAACAAACGTTTTCCTTTCGAGATATTTGTATTCTCCTGCATGGCAATTTTTGAAATAGCAGCATGTTGTTTGAACATCAGCTTTGCATCAACCAACGCCACATCTTTCTGCAGCCTGTTCAATGTGGGTTTTTCAATAAATTTATTGAAGTTCTCTTCTGACGCAAAAATTGATTTTTTAAACAAGTTTCGGGCATAGGCTTCATAATTGCCCTTGAATTTTCTATCTATTTTATCATAAACGGAGGAGCGATATTCACTGCCAATTTCGTCGGCAAAAACGTCCAACATCACTGCAACTGTTTTCTCATCCGTGGATGAATTATAATTCTTAAAATACTTCTCAGCCGCTTTTTTAAGGCGATCAACAGCCTTGTCTATTTTTTCCTTGTCGTTGCTTTCAAGTGCATTTTCCAATCCTTTAGAGCCATAGGCAAATGAATATATTTCAGCCCCTGACCTGATGGCCTCATTGAAAAACTGGTATGCTTTGTAACTATCAGAACGATTTGCATAGGCATTTTTCAAAAGCGGCAAGGCTTCGCCGTAAGTTTCATTTCTTTGGGCATCTTCTTTCACCCATGCTTCAAATTTCGTTTCAAGTGCTCGCTTTGCATCCAGCACCTTTAAATTTTCCAATCCACGGTTCATACCAATGCTATTCTTATAATAGTTGGTGCTACGTGAGTATTTTGATGCATAGGCAATCCGAACACGAGGATCTGCTTGCATATCTTCTAACCAAACTTTCTGCTTTGCTTCCCGAACCACAATACGAGACATATTAACGATGTACATGCGCTCTTCGATCCCCCAGGAAGTCAAATAACGATCAGTACTGCCCGGATATCCGAGAATCATCGCAAAATCATTTGTTTTTGG
>JBFHER010000259.1:0-5759 GCA_041584055.1 Bacteroidales bacterium | reverse complement strand
TACCGGATATGACACTTATTTTTAATTTTCAGATCATAAAAACAAACAAAAGAAAACATGAAAAAGAACAAAACAGCAGTTTATTTAATAATTGGGATATTTATTCTGATATCCGTTGTATTTGGTGTTCGTTCATACAATGGTTTAAATCGAATGGATGAGGAAATTAATAAGTCCTGGGCCCAGGTAGAAAATGTGTATCAGCGCCGGATGGACCTGATCCCTAACCTTGTAAATACAGTGAAAGGATACGCAGAGCATGAGCAGGAAACCCTCACAGCAGTAGTGGAAGCGAGAGCGAAAGCCACAGCCGTGAATGTAAATGCTGGAAACATGACGCAGGAGTCTTTGCAACAGTTTCAGCAAACACAACAGGGGCTCTCAAGTGCATTGAGCAAACTAATGGTGGTGGTTGAAAAATATCCTGATTTAAAAGCCAATCAAAACTTCCTGCAGCTGCAATCTCAATTGGAGGGTACCGAAAACAGAATTGCCACTGAGCGTCGTCGATTTAATGAAACAGTTGGTAATCTGAATTCTACAATCCGGATCTTTCCGTATAACATTGTTGCCAATATGGCAGGTTTAGAAGCAAGGCCATACTTTGAGGCTGACAAAGAAGCATCGAAAGCACCTGTTGTAAGTTTTGAATAAGATGGCAGCTCGAAATTTTTTAACAAAAGAAGAGCAGCAAAAGGTTGTTGAGGCAATCGGAAAGGCTGAGAATAAAACTTCAGGAGAGATTCGTCTGCATCTTGAGTCTAACTGCAAGGAGGATGTGCTTGATCGTGCAACATACTGGTTTGAAAAGTTGGAGATGCATAAAACGGAGCTACGTAATGGTGTCTTGATTTATGTTGCCACGGACGACCGCAAGCTGGCAGTGTTGGGTGATGCAGGCATTAACAATAAAGTGCCGGAGAATTTTTGGGAAGATGTAAAAGGGGTGATGATACGTGGTTTTAAAAATCAGGCCTATGGCGAAGCTTTTGTGCAGGCCATCGCTATGATTGGAGAGAAATTGGTGGCTGATTTCCCGGTTCAGTCGGATGACGTGAATGAATTAACAGATGATATCTCCTTCGGCAAATAAATGTAATTTTAATCCATTATCTTGATACTTGATACTCGATACTTGATACTCGATACTCGATACTCGCATCTTGTTTCTTATGTCTTGATTCTTGCATCTCGATACTTGATACTCGATACTCGCATCTTGTTTCTTATGTCTTGATTCTTGCATCTCGATACTCGATACTCAAATCTTGATACTTTAACTAAAAACAATGAAATCAATTAAAACATATATTCTGGCACTGCTCCTGTTGATGGGTGCCTTTACCCATGCACAGGTCCCGAAACCAATGAAGCCTGTCAGGTTGGTCAATGACTTTGCTGGCGTTTTCAGTAAGTCTGAACAGAATCGATTGGAACAAAAGTTGATTCGTTTCGACAGTGAGACATCAACGCAGATTGCCATTGTAACCATGAAGGACCTGGATGGATATGCGCCTCAGGATATGGCGACAAGGATCATGGAAGAATGGGGTGTAGGTGGTAAGGAAAATAATGGTTTTGTTATTTTGTTTAAGCCCAAAACATCCACTTCGAATGGGGAAGTGTTTATTACAACCGGCTATGGTGTTGAGCAATTTGTAACAGATGCGCTTGCAAAAAAAATTGTGGAATATGACATGATACCGAATTTCAAAAGTGGAAATATTTTTAAGGGTATTGATGTGGCCACAAGTTCCCTGATAAGCTTGACCACAGGTGAGTTCACCGGAAGTCAATACCTCGAAAGCAGAAAAAAGAGCGCCGGAGGTTTCCCCTGGCTGTTTTTCCTTGTGTTTATCGTGTTCCCTATTTTGTTTGGTCGCAGAAGACGCAACGTATCTTCAATGAGCGGAAGGGGAAGTTCACTTCCTTTTTGGTTGTTGTTGGGAGCCATGGGATCAGGACGCAGCCATGGCGGTTCATTCGGAAACTTCAACTCCGGTGGTGGAAGCTTTGGCGGATTTGGCGGTGGATTAGGTGGCGGCGGTGGTGCCGGAGGAAGCTGGTAATGCGTCGTTTAAACCGTTAATCTTTTAGGTCTTCCGGTTCAAATATCAATTCATAATACCGGGAAATTACATCATCCAAAGCCATGATGGAGGTGTAAATTCCGCCTCTGAAGAATTCCTTACCATCAAAGAATATTAGAATTGTTGGCAGTGAAAATACCTGAAATGCTGCAGCGCAATCAGGTTCCTGCATCGGATCAATCAGCTTGAGTTTGACCTTTGGGTATTTTTCTTCAATAAGTGCATGCACTTTGGGTCGAAGTGTTCTACAGGGTGCACAGGCATCATTCTGAAAATACAATAACACTGCTTTTTCTTCTTTGACGGCCTTGTTTAATTCTGGCAGCAAACGCATGGTGTTGTTATTTTGTTCGATTCACTGTAAAGTCAAGATAAAGATTCAATGCTTCCTTTGCTTCTGAATCAGCAAATTCATCAAGTACCTGTTTGGCTTCCTCAATGAATTCATCCAGTTTCTTTTTCGCATAATCAATACCGCCCATGGCCACTGCAAAATTGGCCAATTCCTTCATCTTGGTCTTGTCTTTATGGTCATTTTTGATGATACTGATAATTTTTTTACGTTCTGCATTTCCAACCTTTTTCAGGGCATGAATAATGGGCAAGGTGAGTTTTTTCTCTCTTAAATCATTGCCGATAGGTTTCCCGATCATGCCTTTGCTTTGGTAATCAAAAATGTCATCTTTGAGCTGAAATGCAAGTCCCATGGCAGTTGCAAACCGGTCCATTTGACGTAGGCCATGCTTGTCTGCACCGCTTGTGATCGCGCCTGCCTTGGCACAGGAGGAAAAGAGGATGGCAGTCTTCTTCTTTATGATGTCAAAATATTCTTCTTCCGTGATATCCAGTGTTTTGGTCTTATTCATTTGAAGGATTTCACCCAGACTGAGTGTTTTTCCAACAGAAGAAACAATTTCCAGAAAATCAATGTCATGGGTCGAAACGGATACTGTCAGGGCGGTTGATAAAAGGTAATCGCCCATCAATATTGCGTTTTTGTTGTTCCAGATGGCATTGATCGATCGTATTCCACGGCGCTCGTTCGCTTCGTCAATCACATCATCGTGGATGAGGGTGGCATTGTGAAGCATTTCAAGTGAGGTGGCAGCTTTGATTGTATTCTCGTTGGTTTCCCCAAACAGTTTTGCAGCAAGAAATACAAGGATGGGTCGCATCTGCTTGCCTTTTTGCCGGATGATGTAATTGTTAACCGATTGAACGTGAAAATACTTTTCTTTTAATGCTTCCTTGTAGTAAGCATTGTATTTTCGAATTTCCTCCCTGACCGGTTTTTTTATCTTTTCAAGTTGATCCATTCTCTTTTTTTATCCCAAATCAGGCCACACCACATAACCTGAGAATCAAAGGTATAAAAATAATAGTATTCGCTTCTTCCCATTACAAAAATTAAGAAAATTAAAGTATTTATCAAAAATGTGGCTTTTGGGGGATTCTAACACCTTCTATCTTATTTGTAATTACCCAATTATTAATATATTTGCATAAAAGAATAAAACAATGATTGAGAGAAGCAGTATTGTAGGTTTAGACCATGTTGAACTCGAAAAAATGGCGGACACATTAAAAGTAATCGCCCACCCTATACGAATTGCCATTCTTGGATTGCTTGAAGATGGGAATAAAATGACTGTAACTGAAATTTATCAAAAGCTTGACATAGAGCAGGCCCCGGCTTCACATCATCTGGGTCTTTTGAAATCAAGAGGATTGCTGAAAAGTGAGCGCGATGGAAAAAGTAATTTCTATTATCTTGATAAAGAAAGCCTGAGCGGCGTGATGTGTTGTTTTAAAAATTGCACAGGCGAAGCCTAAATCTAAACATTTTGAGCCTGCACTTGTTTCTTAAGTGTAATTAATTTCTACTGTAATGATGGATAAGGTACGTGTTACCAAAGAGTTTCGATGGGAAATGTCTCATGCGCTTTGGAATTATGATGGTTTGTGTAAAAATATGCATGGGCATTCTTATATATTGTTCGTGACTGTAATAGGGAGTCCGATCATTGATAAAAATAGTACAAAGCTGGGAATGGTGATGGATTTTGGAGAAATCAGCCGCATTGTAAAACAGGAAATTGTAAACGATTTGGATCATTGTGTGGTGCTTAATAAGGACATGCCACAACAACACTATTTGGAGGCTGAACAATTGTACGATCGTTTGTATTTGTCACCCTATCAACCCACCTGCGAAAACATGGTTCTGGATTTTAAGGACAGGCTAATTCCACTGATGCCTATCGGTGTAAAGTTGCATAGCATACGATTGTACGAAACAGCAAAATCATTTGCTGAGTGGTATGCAGAGGATAATTGAAGTTCAGGGCTGTAGGCCTGATGAATGATTTTATTGTGGTTTAAGGGGATAATATTCTATTGTTACCTTTGTTTCTGGCGTCAGGAGTCATAAAAACTTATTTTAAATACCTCAGATTCTTCTCATATTTTATTGGCGTGTTTCATTTATGGAGGAAAGCGGCACATTCGTTTTAATGCCGCCGTGTCCCTTTTCAACGAACTCCTCCATCCATCCACTTTGTGCCACGCTAAAATATACTAACTTAGTGGCATAAATTTAAAACAATGGAAAAAAATAAACTCTTTTTGCTAGACGCATATGCATTAATTTTCAGGGCATACTATGCTTTTATACGGAATCCACGTGTCAACTCAAAGGGGATGAATACATCGGCTGTTTTTGGTTTTACAATGGCACTTGATGATGTTATTAAGAAGGAGAAACCGAGTCATATAGCGGTTGTATTTGATCCTCCGGGACCAACGTTCAGGCATGAAATGTTCAAGGAATACAAAGCAAATCGTGATGCGACACCCGAAGATATCAAAAATGCAGTTCCTTATATCAAACAAATATTAGATGCCTATGGTATACCGGTTATAGAGGTCATGGGCTTTGAAGCTGACGACACCATAGGTACGCTGGCAAGAATTGCTGCGGAAAAGGGTTTTGAAGTGTTTATGATGACCCCTGATAAGGACTTTGCACAACTGGTGACAGAACATGTTAAAATGTTTCGGCCGGGAAGATCTGGTGGTGGTGCTGATGTGCTCGGAATCGAAGAGGTTAAGGAAAAGTTTGGCATCGAAAGTCCGGCGCAGGTGATTGATATTTTGGCCCTCATGGGAGATGCTGCAGACAACATTCCGGGATGTCCAGGTGTGGGAGAAAAAACTGCTGCCAAACTCATTGCTGCTTATGGTTCGGTGGATGGTCTCTATCAAAACGTAGAAAAACTAAAGGGTAAGCAAAAAGAAAAGGTAATTGAGAATAAAGAGCAGGTATATTTATCTTATACTTTGGCAACAATCAATCAGAACGTGCCGGTCAAATTTGACGAGTCAGCCTTGATTATGTCAGAAATGAATCAGGAGAAGCTAAAGGAATTGTTTGATGAACTTGAGTTTAGAAATCTCTATACACGTATTCTGGGAGAGCGAAAAGTGCCGCAGCCTGTTCAGGGGTCCCTGTTCGATACGCTTCCCGAAGAAGAAGCTATTGTGGCAGAGTTGCCAAAGGATCGGGGAAATATTCATAGCGTTAAACATGCCTACTACCTTATGGACAATGCTCAAAAACGCGCTTCACTCAGGGCAGAACTTGCTGTAAAAAAAGAGTTTTGTTTTGAC
>JBFHER010000258.1:0-5791 GCA_041584055.1 Bacteroidales bacterium | reverse complement strand
TATTCGCTTAAACAGGAAGATTTTGGTCAGACTGTTACGGATATGGAAAGCCTTATTTATCAATTGGGTGCAGGGTTGTATATTGAGAACGATCAGGTGGTAAAAACGTCACGCGGCGGCCTGGTGGCAATTCCTATTATGGTGGATGGCATTCAGTTACGGGATGGGACCTTCTCCGAGATTGCTTACCTTTCAAGTGATATGATCGAAGGAATTGCTTATGTTAAGAGCAACATGCTTTTGTTCGAATTGGATAGCGGAGGAGAAGATGGCGCCTTATTGATTTGGACCTTGCCGGGAAAAAACGTCCCTGCCAAAGAAAAAGAAAAGAAAAATAAGTTTACATCGAAGCGCTACAGCAACGTGTGTACCTTCTATAATCCAAAATATTCAACTCCAAAGGAAAAAGCAAATCCTGAACCAGACAAAAGGGTTACCCTTTTGTGGAATAACGCTGTTTTTACTGATTCCCTTGGGAGGGCCGTCATCGAATTCTACAGCGGAGATTTGAAGGGAGATTTTTTGGTAAATATCCAGGGCATTTCAAGGAAAAATGGACCTGTTTTTAAAGAAACCATCTTTAGCGTAAATTAATGTTGTTAGGCCAGGATGCTTGTAAGATGCATGCTTTATGTGACGAATCAATTGTTATAAAAAGCATTGTGCTTGCAAAATGCTGCCAATTTCTGTGTCAGAGTGATCTAAAATGATTGAAAATATTATATTTGTGTTACTGTATGAAAATTAAGTCATTTTACGAATGAAAGCAATAAAAATTTACCCTGGAATTTGGTTTGCAATTGTTTTTTCAATTGTTGTTTTGTCTTGTAAGGAAGAACATGTGAATTTGTTGCCTCAATCACCATCTCTAAGTCAGCCGTTCATCAATGCAATTCAGGTCAACACAAATACTTCATTGATTTGGCAAAAAGTAACAGATCCGAATGGAGATGAAATTGTTTACAATGTTTTTTTGGGAACTGATTCGCTCAACATGCCATTGCTTGGAAGTAAACTTAAAGAAACATCTTTTAGTCCAACATTGCTCCCTCATGAGAAATACTTTTGGAAAGTGGTTGCCAGTGATGGAAATGGGGGCGAAGCGGAAAGCTCCGTTTGGAACTTCTCTACCGATAATTACGCGCCCGACACCGTAATCCTTAATTATCCAAAAAACGAACCCGACATCGTTGATTATATGATGAATTTTAGTTGGTTGGCATCCAGTGATCGCGACGGTGATGAATTGTACTATCGTCTTTTTGTGGATACCTTGCCAGAACCTCAGAAGATGGTTGTTGAACAAACTGAATTGAATTTTGAGATGACACTGACACCAAATACAAACTATTTTTGGAAGGTGATAGTGATAGATAAATTTGGTGGGGAAAAAGCCAGCGAAATCATGTCGTTTACAACTAAAATGGGACCGCCTTCTGATTTTACATTGCTTGGTCCGAAAAATTCAGTATACATCATACGGCCATATTTTGTCTTTTTAAATTGGAACGCATCACAAGCTTATGCAGGAACTTATCCAATCATAACCTATGATTTATATTTGGATACAATTCCCGATCTCAGGACTGCTTTCGTGAGTGAAATGAGGGACACCTCCTATAAATTGACACAGTTAAACTTAAATACCACCTATTATTGGAAGGTGGTTGCCAAAGATGAACAGGGCAATCTCGTAGAAAGCGAAATGTGGAGCTTTTATGTGGAAGAGCCTCAACTTAAAACTGGTTTAGTAACCGATCCCCGGGATCGTCACGTATACAAAACAGTGACCATCGGTGATGAGACATGGATGGCAGAAAATTTAAACTATTATATCCCGGATAATTCCTATTGTTACAACGATAGTTCTTCCTATTGCGATGTTTATGGAAAGTTCTATAATTGGGAAACGGCAATGACTGCATGCCCTGAGGGTTGGAGTGTTCCTACTGTTCAACAGTGGGATGCACTTATTGAAAGTGTTGCGACCTATGGTTATAGTGGACAGGAGGGCGTTGCCTTGAAGTCAGAGACGGGTTGGAAGGTAAAAGAAGGTTCAAGCACAAGTGCAACGGTTAACGGAACGAATGCACTTGGGTTCAATGTCCTGCCTTCAGGAAGAATGACTGCAAATGGATATATGGATTTGGGATTTGAAGCACAATTCTGGACCTCAACCCCAGAATATGTGAAAGGTATGGATGCGGTTGCTTATTATCATTTTAGGTGGTATTACGATACAGTTCATCATGCATCAACTTTATCCAGATCTGATATATACAAAAATGTACGATGCATAAAGAACAAGTAATCCAAAAGATGCGTTATACTGCGCCCTTTGGAAGGTTTGATATCAACACCAACCCATCAGGTGATAAAAAAGAAAATCTCCAGATTTTGTTAAAATAAAGTTTCTTTCTGCCTCATGGATTTTCAATTGCTAAAATCAAATTGTATTCTATTTTATTTGTATGCAACAAATTTTGCATTAATTGAGATGATTGTCCTCAATCATAAATAAACGTGATTATACCTTTGTTTTTAGTAAAATAGCCATTTCTTATTTTGGCTACAAGGTATTATTTAAACTAAATACAATCAAAATGAAAATGTTTGGAATAAGCGGGAAAAGTATAGCCGCGATCATGGCTTTGGTTTTGGGAACAGCTTCACTGTATGCCCAGAAGGTAGAAATGGTTTATACGACGCAAACAGAACGCTGGATTTCACCCAAAAAATTTAAAGTGAAAAATGGGGATGCAGCAAAAGCTGATATTGTAGTTTACAGCGATAGTTTGTTGCAGGTCATCGACGGCATTGGTGGTGCGTTCAATGAATTGGGGTGGACGGCCATGTTAGCGCTGGATAAAAAGGCCGCAGATGAGGTGTTTGATGCCTTGTTCAGCAAAGAAGGTTGTCACTTTTCAATGGGCCGTGTTCCCATTGGTGCCAGTGATTATGCCTTGAGTTACTACTCAATGAACGATGTGCCGGAAGATTTTGGGATGCGGGATTTCAACATCCACAGGGATCGTTTTATCATGATTCCATACATCAGGGAAGCCTTCAGTCGACGTCCTGATTTTAAACTTTGGGGATCACCATGGACACCACCGGCATGGATGAAGGTGAACGAACATTATTCACTGCGCGCGGGCGACATGGGTGGCCGTACAGGTGGAAATGAGATGGCGCCTGGAAAAGAGATACGCATAAGTTCAACTGCTTTTAAAATGGAGAAACGTTACCTGGAAGCCTATGCACTCTACTTTTCAAAATTTGTAAAAGCCTATGAAGAAGCTGGAACACCCGTTTTTATGATTATGCCGCAAAACGAAATACTCTATGCTCCTAACTGGCCTGCCTGCACATGGTATACCGAAGATATGACCTATTTTATCGGTGACTTCCTGGGACCAAAATTTGAAGAAGATGGTCTTGATACGGAAATATGGCTGGGTACCATTAACAGTCCTGATCCACGATACGTAAGCTATGCTTTGGATAACAAGAATGCAAAAAAATACATTAAAGGTGTTGGTTTTCAATGGAATGGAGAAAGATCCATCCCAACCATTTCAAAAGCTTATCCAAACATCAAATTCATGCAAACCGAAAATAAATGTGGTGAGCATGAAAATGACTGGACATCATTGCAAAGATCCTGGGAATCCATGGTGCATTATTTCAATAATGGCGCCGGTTCTTACCTGTATTGGAATATGATTCTTGACGAAACAGGTAAAAGTGCATGGGGGTGGCCGCAGAATTCAATGGTGGTTGTAGATTCAAAATCAAAAGAGGTGACCTACAATGACGAGTTTTATTTATTTAAGCATTTGTCCCATTTTGTACAACCGGGTGACCACTATCTGAAATCATCTTCAGGTAAGGATCACATCGCATTTAAATTAAAGGATGGACGCATCGTGGTTTTGATTAATAACACCGAAGATGATGCGAAGACTATTCAGTTGAAGGTGGGAGATATGCCTTTCGCAGTTGATGTTAAAGGAAAGTCTATTAATACGATCGTCGTGAACGTTTAGGGATAATTGCCCTGCAACAACTTCCTTTGTAAGTACCAATCGCAAAAAATCAAAAGAGGAACTTTTTAATTAGAGTTCCTCTTTTTTGCTATTGAGTTGCCATATCCGTTGTTTTTGGACTGGAACCTGTTCGTTTTTTTTGTGTATCTTTTTGTATTACAAATTGCGAATCCAGGTTTTGCTGATATAAATTTCACGGACCAATCATCCCTGATTATCAGTGTTATTTTGCACCATGCAACATTATTCCCATAGATTGGGATTTTAAGCCTATCGCTCAAGCATGGAATTCAATACTTTCGTATCACTGAAACTATAATGTTAACAATCGATATCGGTTTTTAAAAAACAAAGGTTGGCAAATAAATGAATATGAAAAAGTTGAAATTATTATTGTTGATAGGACTTGTCTCATTTGTAGCTTGTACATCAAAAAAAGCAGAGGTGAAAAACGATCCAATGGATGTGTGTGTTGAAAAAGTGAGAGCAGCATTACCAACGCTTGATGCAGCTGATGCTTATCCCAGAAACATTGATAAGGGGCAAAAGAATTGGAATCTTGTTGGTGTTAGGGATTGGACCAGTGGATTCTGGCCCGGTGTGTTATGGTATGCCTATGAAATGTCAGGTGATGAGGCCATTCGCAAAGAAGCTGAAAGATTTACCGCTCCAATTGAAATTCTTGCAAAAACACCTGCTTCTGATCATGACATTGGTTTTATGGTGTACTGTAGTTTTGGAAATGGATATAGACTAACCGGAAACAAAGCCTACATTCAAGTTATGCTGGATGCTGCAGATACGCTGGCTACACTCTACAATCCAAATGTCGGAACCATTCTCTCGTGGCCATCAAAGAAAGAGTATCCGCACAATACTATCATCGATAACATGATGAACCTGGAGTTGTTATTCTGGGCAGCTAAAAACGGAGAAAACAAAGGCTTGTATGATATCGCTGTGAGACATGCAGAGGTGACAATGGAGAATATCGTAAGACCGGATTATACAATTTATCATGTGGGTGTTTTTGATGAGAATACAGGAGAATTTATAAAAGGTGTAACGCATCAGGGTTATGCGGATGAGTCCATGTGGGCCAGAGGTCAGGGATGGGGAATCTACGGCTTTGCAATGAGTTATCGTGAAACAGGGCGTGAGGATTTTCTTGAGACATCTGAAAAATTAGCTGATAAATTCCTCGAAAGACTTCCGGAAGATGGCATTCCATACTGGGATTTCGATGATCCAAAAATTCCAAATTCACCAAAAGATGCTTCTGCAGCTGCTGTTGCTGCCTGTGGGATGTTGGAATTGTCAGGTTTGGTAAAATCTGAGGAAGCAAGTAAGAAATACCTGGATGCTGCAAGAGCATTGATTAACCATTTGTCAAAAGACTATTTAAGTGGAGATGAGAACCAGGCAATTTTATTGCATTCAACAGGTCACCATCCACGTGGGTCTGAGATCGATGTGCCAATCATCTACGCCGACTATTATTACATGGAGGCACTTTTACGTCTTAAAAAAATAGACGAAAAGTAATTTGGCAAAGTGTCAAAGCATAAAATGAAAAACAAAATAGTTATTACGGGGATGCTCTTATGGGGCATCCCTGTTTTTGCTTTTGGGAGCAGCGATGTTGCTTCCGGACATTTTAGTGCATTTAACTGGATCATTCTTGCTGTGTTCCTGATAGGAACGACCGTGTTTGGTGAACTTGTAAAAAGCAAGGATAAAGG
>JBFHER010000257.1:0-5800 GCA_041584055.1 Bacteroidales bacterium | reverse complement strand
CTGAAATTTGTCGTATAAAATGAAAAAAGCACTTGTTTTAGGTGGAGGATTTGCCGGCGTAGAGGCCGCCATAGAATTAAGCAAACAAAAACAGTTTGATGTAACCCTGATTTCGGACCGGGACTATTTATTTCTTTTTCCGATCTCGATATGGATACCCACACGGCAGACAACATTCAATAATGCCAAGATATCGTTGCACAAGATAAGCAAGGCGCACAAGTTCAATGTTGTGATTGATAAGGTAAGCAGCATAAATTCCAGTGAGGATACGGTTCAATGTTTACAAAACACCTATCACTACGACTATTTGATCGTTGCTTTTGGAGCAAATAAGTTAAAACCCCAGGGTGTAGAAAACACACTTTCAATTTGTGGACAACCTGAGGTGTCGCTACAAATCCGTGATGCGTTGGATAAACTCATTGCAAAAGGGGGAGGCAGGATTGCAATGGGATTTGGTGGAAATCCAAAGGATAAATCAGCGGTACGGGGCGGACCTGGTTTTGAACTTCTTTTTAATGTACACAACTATCTGAAGCGCAAAGGGATACGAAAGAATTTTGAGCTTATCTTCTTTGCACCCATGCCCAAACCAGGTGCAAAGATGGGACCTGGCGCTCTCGACATGATGGATAAAATGTTTAAGCGCTACAATATCAACAGCCAGGTTGGTAAAAAAATACTAAACTTCACACCACAAGGGATCAATTTTGAAGATAACATAAGCATTGAATCTGATTTCACGATGTTCATCCCGGCCGGTACCGGTAACAGTTTAATCGTTCATCACTCCGACCTTCCGGTGACGGATGCCGGGTTTATAAAGATTGATGACCATTGTCTTGTGGAGGGAAAAGCCAATGTTTATGCAGTGGGAGATGCTGCCGCACTTGAAGGTGCAGACTGGGCTGCAAAGCAAGGCCATATGGCTGAGATTATGAGTCAAATTGCTGCATTTAACATTGCCATGCAGGAAGGGGGAAGCACTGAACGAAAAGGATATCAGGAACACATCAGCATTATTTGTGTGATGGACACCGGAAATGGGGCAGCATTTGTTTATCGCAGCAAAAAAAGAAACTTCATCATCCCGATGCCAATCTTTGGACACTGGTTGAAAAAAGCATGGGGAACCTATATCAAGCTTACAAAAACAGGAAAGATCCCCAAATTGCCGGGTTTATAGTTTTCCGCGTTGACGGAAAACCCGGCTGTGCAATGACCACATGCACACATCAAATCCAATACCACGTATAGGATTGTGAAGGCATCACAAGTGACTTGAAAAGATGGTCCTTGCAATCAATCCGTACAATCCTGTAAAGGCCACGATGATTAAATCAGCAAGATTCATTTTTCGAACATCAGACCAGGATAACAAGAATACCACGCCCACAAAAAACAAGTTGACCAGAATAAACCAGACATTGCCTGAAACATGCATCTGAAACTTTCGGAAAGTGCTATTCGCATCCTTGATGTTTAAAGTCACAGGAAAGATTAAACTTGCTATAATTCCAGCTGTTGATTTTTCTTTTGGTTCCCAGCGTTCGGTAATCTGATCAATTAATTTATAATCACGATCCAGCGCAAAACAAGAAGAAAAGTCATCCCCACTCACTGTAATCTGTTTATTGAAAAGGTTGTTCATAATGCGCAAATTATGTTCATCAGCCTTGTAGCCACTGATGGGCAGATGTACAAACTCATAGGTATCATATAAAATAACATACAGATCGCTGTCTTCCGTAACAACATAACAGTAGTATTCACGGTTTTTAAGATCAACACAGGCAATGTGTTTAATGCGCATTCCCCGCAACAGGGGAACGATGTTCACCTCCGCATTGCCCCCCACCATTTTAAGATGAAACAAATGATGTGCTGCATCCAGCACAAAATAGCCATCATCCCGTGATTTTCTGGTCGTAGGAATGCCTGCAATCTTTTTGGCCGGAAATATAAATCCCTGATCTGTTAACACCTTTGAAAACTGTTTTGACTTTTCATTCAACACTTTATTTGAAGTAGCATCAATAAATTCCATGCCCCTTTTCCCGATGCGAAAATAGTCCTGTGGCATTTCAAGGTTGACCCTTCCTGAGGCTGACTCAAACAATGGGTACAGGCCGTAGTCGGGCATGGAAATCTGAGCTGGTTTTAAAAGGAAATGTGCTTGATTTATTGCCAATGTGTGAATGTCCATTTCCTGGCCAAACAAAGAATCAGGCATGGTTCCATTGGATGATAACTGGCGGTAATAAACCATTGGCAGAGCCTTCTCATATTGCGTCATGGTTATTTCCTGTCCGTAATTATCCCAATAGGTATTTACTTTATTAACAAATTTTCGAGTCATGAAACCCTTTTTTACCGAGCTATACATAAAATACGGGCTATCAATTTTTGTGTCAAATGCCTGCCAATACAAAGAAGGGAGTAAGTATGACAAGGTCACAATTGTAATGATCATCAAAAATATTCTACTTAAATTCTTCATATTCTATAAATTATGCTGCCCCTTTTCTAAAACGGTAACCGCTGTAAATAATGGCCGGAAAACAAAAAATTACGATGAGGAGGTAATAAGGTATCACGGGCAGGATGGCTCCCATCACAGCCGGGATTAAAAACATAAATAAACAGGCGATACCGATTATTCCATACTGAACACGTTTTCTCCAGGTTGGCTCCAGCACCAGAAAAGTGGTCCATAAATAAGCAAACCATCCTGCCAGAACCCATGGGATCAGCGACAAAGTTGCCTGAGTAATAATCTCGACAGGGAAAAACAGATTGCTGAAAATGATGAAAATCACCAGTTGGAACATTGAAATTCCAAAAAGACAAATAAAACCAAATAAAACCATCTGCATCAGCACCTGATTTTCGTTCATGGGCAGATGAAACGTCAGCTTTATCCGTTTGTTAATCGTTTCCGGGAAAAATTGAGTGATTGCCATTCCCAGTCCAATTAGGAGAGGGATAAACTTTAAATATCCGTAATAGCTAAACGACATGAAAAGCACCATGTTCCAGTAGGAAGTCGGCGATCTGAATTTTAGATCATGCTGAACTGTTAAAAAAACATATCCCGTGGCAAACAATGCAATTAACAGACTGCCCAACAAAACCCACCTGAGCTTTATCCATTCCTTATAAATTATTCCACTTAACTTCATTTTAATTTTTTATTTATAATCCCTGTCCTGATGGTTTAATCATACCATCAAGATATACTTATGCCATTAGTATTTGCCTGTCAGTCCAATAAATGCATCTTCCAACGACATGTTAACCTCTTCCATTTTTTGATAAGCAATGCCATTGTTCTTCAAATATGCGTCAATCATCGGCCAGCTCTCATATGAATAAATCTCCACTTTATTTTTTACCTGCTCCATATTCCAGATAAAATCAAGGTTCTTTGGAAATGCAGGACTATCTCCTTCCAGTGTCAACTTGTATTGTTTAAATGTTTCCATGAACTGTTTGATCGGTTGTTGAGCCAAGACCCGGTTATAATCCATGATCAGCACATCATCAATGAGTCGTTCCATGTCCTGAATAATGTGTGATGTTGTGAAGATTGTTTTATTTTCAGACTTTGCATATTCCCTGAGGTAATCGATGAACAATCGCCTGTATCCCGGATCCAGCCCCATTGAAAAATCATCAAGTATTAGCAGGTCAGGATCCTGCGCGAGGATCAGTCCAAGCGCAACCTGAGAGCGCTGGCCACAGGACATGGTTGAGATTTTCTGCCGGGGTGTTACCTTTAGTTTTTTCATGAGTTCCCAGTAAGGTTCCCGCTTCCAGTTGGGGTAACACTGACTGTAAAACTTTTCAATCTGATAGATATTCATAAATGAATACTGAATATGTCCTTCTATCAGAAATCCAATTCTGGCCTTTGTTTCCGGCTTTATTTCCTGCGTATTCTCCCCATAGATAAGGGCTTCCCCGCTTCGGGGTTGTAAAAATCCATTCAGAATATTGATGGTTGTTGATTTTCCGGCACCATTCTTTCCAAGCAAGCCGAGAATGCTTCCCTCCTTCACATGAAAATTCAAATCTTCATAAACCAACTTCCGACCGTAATAATGTGTCAGATTATTTACTTCTATTGCTAATTCCATTGAACATGGTTTAATCTGTTAATTGTGCGTTCCGCTTCCGATTGAATCAATTCAGAATAATTACCTTCTTTCAGCATCTGACAGGTTTTTAAAATGGTTTCTTTTTTATAACTATGATCAAACCAGGCCAGTACCTCCAGTGTTAAACATGTAAGTTCTTCTGAATCGTTCTTAATCATTAAATTACAAAGCTCATCGATTGCCGGATGATAATTGCTGTTTCTAAAAGCTCTTAAGGCAAACTTTTTATCTTTGATGCTGGCTGAATCGTTCTTTAGTTCGTTCCTGTAACGATTTGTTGTTGCAGAAGATTTGTTGATAAGTGCGGAGGTTTCTTTCAGCACATCGTCTTTATCCCAGAAGCCGCTTTCGGATGCCAAATATTCAACTAGCGCTTCATGCAATACATTTGTTTCAAACATACCCATGGCGTCTACCAGTTGATAATTGACCCGTTTTGATTGACCTGCCCACAGGTAGGCAGCTACCAGATCAGGAGCTAAATCCGGATTTCCTGAACGTCCACATAGCAGAGCACTTGTCCGCCTCACCAATTCATAACTATCATGCAAACCCAATTTTAAGGCCTCTATAAAGTTGTCATCAACGATCAGGGACAGCAGCTTTAAAGCTTCCATTCTTACAAGCCCATATTCAGACGCCTTAAATGATTTAAGGAGCTGATCACTCGCCGCGTCCCCTGTCAGGCGATACAGGTGCATCATGGCCCAACACTGTTCGTCGGCACTCCCATTTTCAATCAGTTGCTTCAGTTTTGATGCATTGCCTGCCATTGCCTGCATCTGTTCATAACTGAGTTCCCTATTTGTTTGAAATCTAAATGTGGGATCACCAATTAAATGTGTCTCCAGCGAACATACAAACCGATTCCATTCACCCACACGGATGCCGTTATTTAATAGACCCAGCATGTTGTCCGGAAACTTATCCTGTATAACATTGACGCTATTGGCCTGGGCTGCAACAATATTTCCCTGATTAAATACATGATTGGCCACCATATAGTCGTCCTTTTGAAACGATCCGTTAAAACAAGCGTCCACCATAAGAAATTTCACATTGGTTTTAAAGTTGACAAGGTCTTTGGGATAAATGTCCAGATTTGCATTGAAAAGTGAGTCCTCCGTTTGTTGTTCCTTGTCCAGTGCGCCTTTAAACCACGATGCAGGCACATCTAACCAATTGCCATAATATTGTATCACTTCTTTCTCTGTTTTACCACTCCTCAGCCCACTTTCCATTTTTGAGCGCAGATAGTATCTGATGTTATCAATGCTTTGCCCCACACCAGACACATTGGGCATCCCATTCAAATACTGAGCATTGATGCCCCCATGGTGATGCAGTAAGGCAAGATCCATTTTTTCGCTATTAAGCAGAGACAGCAAGCGAAACTTAGTATGAACTTCGAAGGAGTGATCCAGAAAATCAAGACTTCCATCTGCCCCTTTCAACTGTGGAAATTGATGCAACAATTCAATTTTCTCATCCATTCTTGCAATCCAGGATTCAGAATTATAACCATGACCGGCAAAAAACATAACGTTATTTATCGCAGTTGGATTTTGGTGGGCATCAACCACTTTTCGCAGGTACATTTTTAGTTTCTCACCATCCTCATCATGTGGGATTTTTAT
>JBFHER010000256.1:0-5817 GCA_041584055.1 Bacteroidales bacterium | reverse complement strand
TTCAGGTTGAAAGTTTATCAATTCACGAATGATATGAAGAATATGTTTACGTCCTTTCTGAGGGGGGATGAACTTTTCGATCTGATCAGAGAAAAATATCACCCCTATTTTATCATTGTTCTGAATGGCAGAGAAAGCCAGCACCGCAGCCATCTCAGTAATGATATTCTTCTTCATTTTCGTTTGGGTTCCGAAATCACGACTACCCGACACATCAATCAGCAACATCACAGTCAGCTCTCTTTCTTCTTCAAAGATCTTAATGAATGGATGATTAAAACGAGCGGTAACATTCCAGTCAATGTTTCGCACATCGTCTCCAAACTGATATTCTCGCACCTCACTGAATGTCATCCCACGACCTTTAAAGGCAGAATGATACTCACCCGCAAAAATATTGCTGGAAAGACCTCTGGTCTTAATTTCAATCTGTCGTACTTTCTTTATTAAATCTGCTGTTTCCACCTGAGATTGGTCTAAGGAACTTCAACTGCGTTTAAAATCTCACTTATAATTTCTTCTGATGTTAAATTGTTGGCCTCAGCCTCATAGGACAAGCCAATTCTGTGACGAAGCACATCATGACACACCGCCCGCACATCTTCCGGAATTACGTAACCGCGCCGTTTTATAAATGCATACGATCTGGCTGCCAGCGCAAGGTTGATGGATGCACGCGGAGAACCACCAAAGGAAATCATGTCTTTCAGGTTATCAAGCTTGTATTGCTCCGGATAACGTGTCGCAAATACGATGTCTACAATGTACTTCTCTATTTTCTCATCCATGTACACATCCTTCACAACTTCCCTTGCCTTCAGGATATCCTCAGGGTTTAAAACAGGTGTGGCCTGTGGAAATGCCTTTGAAATATTTTGACGGATAATGGATATCTCCTCATCCTTCTTCGGATAATCAATCACCACCTTTAACATAAAACGGTCAACCTGTGCTTCTGGTAACGGATAAGTTCCCTCCTGTTCAATGGGGTTTTGGGTAGCCATCACAAGAAATGGTTTTGGAAGCACATAGGTCTGCTCTCCAATGGTCACCTGGCGTTCCTGCATGGCTTCCAGCAAGGCACTTTGTACTTTTGCCGGTGCCCGGTTGATTTCATCCGCCAGAATAAAGTTGGCGAAAATAGGCCCCTTCTTAATGATAAATTCTTCCTTTTTCTGACTGTAAATCATCGTCCCCAGCACATCGGCAGGCAACAGGTCAGGTGTAAACTGAACGCGACTGAATCGGGAATCAATAATCTTTGAGAGCGTTGTGATTGCAAGGGTTTTTGCTAGTCCGGGTACACCTTCAAGCAAAATATGCCCATCAGACAACAGGCCAATCAACAGGGATTCCACCAGGTGCTTTTGCCCAACAATTACCTTGTTCATGTTCATGGTAATTGTGTCAACAAATGCACTCTCCTTTTCTATTTTCTCGTTCAATGCACGAATATCAACGGTTTGATCCATTTTTAAAGATTTATAAGTATATTATTGTTATTTATTTTAAGAAAATATCTGTCAAAAAGACGATCTCAAAAATACGTCAACATCGCATAAAAAAGCTTTAAGCCTTGTTAAAAAAAGTTAAGAGTCAAAAACGTTAATAATCAATAAATTACCCTCACTTTTAAGCGTCAAAAAAAGCCATATTTAACCCCCTTTCTGTTTTTAAAAATCAGGAAGAAGATGAATTTAAAAATTCCTTTAATTTCTCAGCAGTGACATCCCGCGTAAGGACTCCTTTATAGGCGTAAGACATTTTCCCGTTTTCTTCTGACACAATGATCACTTTAGCATCTGTGGTTTGAGAAATCCCAACACCGGCCCGATGTCTCAACCCAAGTTCTTTAGGCAGGTCCATATGATGCGAAATAGGCAATATACAACGTGCTGCTTTAATCTTATTTCTATTGATTACAACAGCACCGTCGTGCAATGGATTATTTTTAAAGAAAATACTTTCGATGAGACTCACAGAGATATTCGCATTTAACAACTCGCCGGTTTTTGCGATGTCCACAAGTTCGGATTGATTTGTAATAATGATCAGTGCGCCCGTTTTAACCGCCGCCATCTGCTTACATGCCTGCACAACAGGATTCACATAAATGTTCAGCAATCCGGATTCATTTTTTGCCATGACCTTCTCCAGCGAGAACCATTTCTCAAACTTATACCTGGATCCCACCATCAACAGGAACTTACGAATTTCTTCCTGAAACAGGACAATCAGAGCAATAACACCAACGCTTACCACATTGTCAAGGATGGAACCCAGCAATTCCATCTCCAGGGCATTCACAAGCACCCAAAAGATAATAAACGAAAAGACGCCGAAAAAGATCTTAAGCGCCACGGTCCCTTTAATTAGTTTATACAACTGAAACAGAAGTATTGCAACCAATATTATATCAAGGATATCTATGGGACGAACCTCTAAAAACATTTCAGGTTTATTTATGGACTAATTGACGATACAGTTTTATGCACTCTTTGGCTTCCTTTACATCGTGAACACGTAAAATGTCGGCTCCTCCCAGCAATGCGAATGTATTAACAACAGTGGTTCCGTTTAAACTTTCTTCCGGGGAAATCCCCAGTGTTTTATATACCATTGACTTCCTCGACATTCCGGCCATCAAAGGTAGCTCAAAAATTTTAAAATCACTTATCCGATCCAAAAGCTCAAAATTATGTTCAACTGTCTTTCCAAATCCAAAACCAGGATCCAGAATGATATCATTCACCCCAAGCAATCTCAATCTGGCTACTTTCTCGGAGAAATAAGCAAACATATCCAGAATAAAGTTTTCATACACGATGGCATTCTGCATATTCTCCGGTTTTCCAGGCATATGCATCATCACGTAGGGCACTTTTAGCTCCGCAATGGTCTGAAACATTTCAGCATCCCATTCTCCGGCAGAAATATCGTTGATAATGTCCACACCATACGCCTCAACCACTTTGCGTGCAACCTCTGCGTGAACCGTGTCAACAGAGATAATTGCCTGCGGAAAGGATTTCCTGATTTCAAGCAGAACGCCAGACAGTCGATACAACTCTTCCTCTGCTGAAGGCATCACGGCTCCGGGACGAGAGGATGCGGCACCAACATCTATCATGTCTGCCCCCTCGCCTAGCATTTGTTCAACTTTCGAAAGCGCTGCATCAATGCTATTAAATTTGCCACCATCATAAAAACTATCCGGTGTTAAATTTAAAATGCCCATCACCCGTGGAACAGTAAATTGATAGATCTCACCCCTTATAATGATTGAAAATAAGTGCTTTGAAACTGATGAAGAATTATAAAACATACAGTAATTTAATGATGACTTATTAAATATTATTTTACAAAAATAAGAGAATTTATTTACCATTAAACGCTTAACAGCCTTTAAATGCCCTGATATAGCAACATTTAATTTGTTAATAAATTGAATAAAAAAAAAACCCATACACAATAACGTTTGCTATATTTAGTTATATTTGTAACGTCAAAGGCAAAAAAAATTAACATAACCATGAAGTTGAAAACCTTTTTATTACTATCCATTATTGCAGTATTTGCAGTTGCCTGTAAATCAGGTGGTGGCAGAGGAAATGTTTCTGGCACTACAGGCTGGGTACTCAACGATGACAAATATGGAGGCTTTGAGGTAACTGATGAAGACGATTACTACAACAGTCGCATCACACCTCCGGGAATGGTGTATGTACGTGGAGGTACATTTACCATGGGCCGTATTTCCGGTTCAATCTTATCCGACAATAACAATATGCCACGAAGGTATACCGTTTCCAGTTTTTATATGGACCAGTTTGAAATCAGCAATATTGACTGGAGAGAATATGTGAACTGGTTGAAAGTTGTTTATCGCCGCATGCCTGGTGTTGCTGCCAAAGCAATGCCTGACACCACAGTATGGAGACGGGATCTTGGGTTCAACGAACCTTTTGTTCAAAGTTATTTCCGCCATGTTGCCTACAACCACTATCCTGTGGTAGGCGTAAGCTGGGAACAGGCAACAGATTACTGTAAATGGAGAACCGACAGGGTAAACGAGAAAATTCTGGCTGACAGGAGATTCCTCACATTGCCAAATTTTGAGTTACTTGATTCCATTCCGCAGAATGCAATTGCAGATTCAATTGTATTTAATACCGCCAAATACTTGTACAGCAATCAATACCGGCCAAGAGACAGAAAGGGAAACATTGTTCCAAAAACAAGCTGGGACGAAGGCTTCCTTTTGGGAGAATATCGTTTGCCATTTGAGGCAGAATGGGAATATGCTGCCTATGGAATCCTGGGTGCTGAAGATGATGAAAACTACGTGCAACGCAGAATTTATCCCTGGGACGGACATAGCATGAGAAATCCTGCAAAAGACTTCCGCGGACAGATGATGGCCAACTACGCAAGAGGACGTGGTGACATGGGTGGTATGGCAAGCAGACCAAATGACGGATACAGTGCAACAGCCCCCGTGGATGAATTTGAACCCAACGATTATGGTTTATTCAACATGGCTGGAAATGTGAGCGAATGGGTATCGGATGTTTACCGTGACCAAACTTATTTGCACACCGATGAATTCAACCCCTATCGCGGGAACATGTTTATGGATATTGACTGGATTTACTCCACATCCAATGGCATCAGTGTTAAAACGCCCCGACTTGACTCACTGGGACGAGTAGAATACATCCTGAACGAAGATGTGAGGAATGCCAAAGACGGAGATCTGCATTCAAACCTTGATCCTTCTCAGATTACTTCAGGGCAGTCTACAACTTCTGCCATGTATACCTTATCAGGAAACAACATTGAAAAACTTATTTCAGGTTCTATCAGCGACAGCACACGTGTGTATAAGGGAGGAGGCTGGAGAGACCGTGCGTACTGGTTGCAACCTGCAACACGCCGCTTTCTTTCTCAGGAAAACGCCCGCGATGATTTGGGCTTCCGCTGTGCCATGACCTATTTGGGGAACGACCTTTAAAATATGATTATAAAACCTCAGGCAACTGAGGTTTTTTTTATTGCTTTTGTTTTATGAGCACAGCAGAACTATATGAGCGTTTTTTAAAACACCCTCAAATAACAACCGACAGTAGAAACTGTCCCGAAGGGTCAATCTTTTTTGCACTTCACGGCGAAAACTTCAATGGGAATAAATTTGCAAAGTCAGCCCTTGAAAAAGGATGCAGGCTTGCGGTGGTTGATTCGGCAGATGTGATTGAGGATGAACGTTATATCTTTGTTGACGACACCCTGAAAGCCTTGCAGAACCTTGCAAACTTTCACAGAAAAAGCCTTGGTACTACAATTATCGGGATTACAGGCACCAATGGAAAAACAACCACAAAAGAACTGATTGCTGCGATATTGCAGACCGAATTTAACACACTGTTTACACAGGGGAACCTTAACAATCACATTGGAGTCCCTCTCACCCTCTTAAACTTAACCTCGGCCCACGAAATTGGCATCGTTGAAATGGGGGCAAATCACCCGGGAGAGATCGCAGAATTATGCGCCATTGCAGACCCTGACGCCGGAATTATTACGAACGTGGGCAAGGCACATCTTGAAGGTTTTGGTTCATTCGAAGGTGTAATAAAGACAAAAACAGAACTGTATGCTCACATCCGCAAAAAAAATGGCTTGCTCTTTGTAAACTCAAAAAATAAAATCTTAAAGGAAGCCGCGGGGAAGCTCAACATTCATTCCTATGGTGATGGATCCGTTAGCATTGCTTCTTCCTGGCCAACACTGACCATTGCCTGGCATAAGGAAGCTTCA
>JBFHER010000255.1:0-5854 GCA_041584055.1 Bacteroidales bacterium | reverse complement strand
TTTAAACGCTCTGAGGGTCCTGCATCCGCACCTAACTGAATGTTTTTATTGGTTGTTAAGAGAAACTTATCAAATTCAAACCCGTCTTCCCGCATGGAGAAAACAATTTCGTGTAAACCTTTCTCTTTGATATCAAGGTATATTTTATATGCTTCTCCGCAGTGATTTTTTTCAGTACGTTGCTTACTTTCCCATCGCCAACTCTGCTTGCCTTCACACCACTGAAGTCGCTGACCTGATTCCGGCCATTCTCCATCCAATCCTACATGTAAACCGTTATCTTCTGCTCCAGTGCTATAAGCCCGTGCCCAAACATAGTACCTACCGGGTGTGTTAAAGAATATTTTATAATGAATCAGGGCCATCTCACCAGCCGTATTTGTAAAATTTTCACCAGCGATTAATTTTTCCCCATGTGTCCATCGGGTATCGGGCAATATTTCCAAATAAGCATTGTTGCTTGCGCCAACAATGTGAGGATCATCCGGATCGTTACCGACATTTGGCAATTCACCCTTTGATGTTCTGTACCACTGACGTATGTCTGATTTTGATTGCTTAAAAAAATGTTCAGCTTCTACAGCCACAATTCCATCAACCTCTTCAAATACAGCATCCGATGAAACGATGGGCTTGTTCAAGTCCTTTGCCTGTACAAACAGGGTAGATAATAAAATCAATGTGAATAATAAATGTCTCATGAGATTTTAAAATATTAAATTTAAGATTCATTTTGTATACAATGTTCAATTAACAAAAATGCATAAAAAAAGGGAAGATTAAAAGAAATGCGGGCAATAATTAAGCACCAACCAGCCAATGACTTCCGTCATTTACGAACATAAAACATCATTCAAGATGATACAAAACAGACCGTCGTTGCATTCTCAGTAGATTTGGTTGTTTGAAAACCTTTGGTTTGCTTTGTGGCTTGTTTAAGAAAAAACGAGGATAAAATGAATTACAAAGGTGTTATTTTTGATTTGGACGGAACACTTGTGGATTCCATCGAAGATTTAGGGGATGCTGTTAACAAGGTACTATTGGATCATCATTTTCCGCCTCACTCCTACACAACTTATAAACGCTTGATTGGGAATGGACTTAAAAAGTTGGTATATGACACTTTGCCTGAAAACAACAGATCCAATGAAATGCAAGCGGAATGCCGGCATCAGTTATTTGAGGTATATGAAAAGAACTGTATGAATAAAACCAAACCCTACGATGGCATCTTTGATTTATTGAGTTCCCTGGAATCGAAAGGGATCAGGTGTGCCGTATTGTCGAACAAGGCGGATGGTTTTACGAAACAAATAGTTCGCACCTTGTTTCCCAAAGTAAATTTTGAATACATTATCGGTGTAACAAATGAAGCTGAAAAAAAACCACACCCCGGAGCGGCCCTTAGGATTTGCGAAGGCATGGGTTTAGAACCGGCAGATATGATTTTCATTGGCGACAGTGGAGTGGATATGCAAACTGCAAACAATGCGCAGATGTGCGCTGTAGGGGCTTTATGGGGTTTTAAATCAAGGAAAGAAATCCAACAAAACGGGGCAGCCCATTTAATCTCACATCCACTTGAGTTAACTCACATTATTCAGACGAATTCCGATGATAGATTTTAAAGTAGATCAACATACATGCACTCAGTGCAAAATTTGTGTAACAGAGTGTCCGGTATTAATTATCGACGGAAAAACTGCATTTCCGGAAATTAAGGACGGCAAGGCAGGCAATTGTTTAAAATGCCAGCACTGTTTGGCCGTATGTCCCGAAGGAGCCATCTCCATTTGGGGGAAAAATCCGGAAAACAGCATTTCCACAAATTCAGCAATCCCAAAACCGGTTGAACTGGAAAACCTGATGCAAATCAGACGATCCATCCGAAGGTATAAGAATGATGAAGTTCCCGGAGATTTGATACAACACCTGATTTCAATGGCATCCTATGCACCCACAGGGAAAAACGAAAATGCAGTGCAGTTTACGGTGGTGGATAACAAGCAGGATATGGCCAGGCTCCGAGAGCTTACATACACTGCTATAAAGCAGAAAAATGAAAGCAATGCCCTGCCTGCATCCTATGCTTACATGTTGAACTTCAGTTCCATATGGGAAGCAAAAGGGATCGACATCATTTTCCGGGATGCTCCTCATCTGCTGATTACTTCGGCACCTAAAAATGGAACTGAACCCATGACGGATTGTGATATTGCCGCGACTTACTTTGAATTGCTTACTGCCAGCCATGGGCTGGGCACCATGTGGGATGGATTTGCAAAGTATGTTTTTGTGGATATCGCTCCGGAAATAAAAGCCACAATCGGCATTCCGGACGATCATGAGATTGGCACCGTTCAACTGTTTGGGAAACCGGCTGTTAAGTTTGCGCGATCCATTCAGAATGATAACCCGGAGATAAAACGAATAAGCTTGTAATCCATTTCTTCATATTTGAAAAGGACATTTTACCGGCATTTATCAAACTTTTATCCCCCTTGCGTTGTTGTGGGATGATATTGCAATCATTTTTTAGAATTAAATTTAACCAACGTTGCAGCAAAATAACTGATCATAAAAATGAAGCAATCTTCCGTTGAGAGCTACCTTATTTTTTAATCATCTTTAAGACTGAAATGAATGATTATATTTGCCTGCCGTGTATATGAACAGCTAAATAACTATGTGTAGATCTTTGGCTTTTAATTTCGTATTGCCCATTACTAATATTTTTTTTCATGAGACACACCATACGTTTAATTTGCATATTTTTCCTGTCTATCCATCTGATACCGTCCGCTGCTTTTGCAAGTGAGAATCGTTTTATGGCAACAAATGTCTATTCGATTACAATGGACACTGCCGATTATCAGCTAATTATTAACCATGTTAATCAGCAAGGGAACAATGATCATCCAAATCCGACAACTTCTGAGGACTTTTACGGGGCAACTTCATATTACAACAATTTTGATGCTCGCATAGGGAAGTTCGATGCCTCTTTTTCTAGTTCGGAAGAAGCAATAAAAGAGGCTCTCTCAACTTTAATTTTACCGGCCAAATTTCCTTCGGCTAAGTTAAACGATACCGTATTCATTAATTATCAATATTATAACGGATCAGTAAACACAGGGCAAATGCTTTTCAAGTGCATCAATATTGCCCCACTTACATTTGCATCCATTGATACTGAGATTCCATCAGGAAGTGGAGGTCAGCTGCGGTTTGGAACAGATTCAACCTTAGATATCGTCACCTGGAACATTGAACACTTTCCAAAAAGTGGAAGTGCCTCAGTAGCACTTGTCAAAGAATGGCTTATTTCCTTAGATGCAGATTTTTATGCATTGCAAGAGATTGATGATACTTCAGGTTTTAAACAAATGATTGCCCAAATGGATGGATATAAAGCGATAATTGGAGAATATGAGTATGCGCCATTGTGTTTCTTATACAAATCTGATTCCATCACCGTTTCATCAGCTTATCAATTATTTTCAGATGATAACACAAGTTTCCCACGTGAACCTTTAGTTGTTGAATTTACCTACCAAAAACAAGATTACATCATCGTTAATAACCATTTAAAGTGCTGCGGCGATGGCATTCTAGAGTCTGAAAATTCCTACGATGAAGAAAACAGACGCCAAAGTGCGATGCAAAAGCTTAAAGCGCACATCGACACACATTGGAGCGATGAATCAGTCATTGTTGTAGGCGATTTTAACGATGTATTGGAAGATGCTATTGAAAATAATGTTTTTCAGAGCTTCATCAATGATGATTCCCATTACAAATTTGCAGACAAGTACATAAGTTTTGGAAATCAGCTTAATTGGTCCTACCCAGGCTGGCCTTCGGACCTGGATCACATTCTAATCACAAATGAGCTTTTTAACGCATCAGTTGCAGAAATAATCAAAATTGATAGCATCTTAAGCTGGGAAAGCTATGATCGATACATATCTGATCACCGTCCGGTTGGTGTTAGAATTGATCTTCAGCAATTAGCACAGACAGCAACACAAAACCATCGAATAGACGCGAATGTGGCAAACGATCAAATAGTGGTAGGACCAAATCCCGCTAACAATCACTTATTCATTCAACATCTGCCCACAGATGAGCCAGTTAACATTCGTATTGTGGATGCTTCCGGAAAAAGACAATTGAATAAATTGAGTCATGGAAATTCTGCACTCACCTTAGACCTTAGCGAACTTAATCAAGGGATATACCTTATCATGTTTTCCGGAGAGAACTGGCAGTACGCTTCAAGATTTGTAAAACCCTAACTGCACAAAACAAACAATTTAAAATTTAAGATCCGGAGGCGAAAGAAGGGGATATTAGACAAAGAACATGCGTTTTTTGACTACCAACCACTGCACATTTTATCTTTTGTGACAAATAACATTGAATACTATAATTATTTTTGCAATTTTTGTCAATCTTAAAGTTTAAAATATAATCCATGAAAAAATTATTAATTGCATTCACAATAGCATTCATCAGTCTGTTTGCACAGGCTCAGGATTCAAACCATGTAACGGATTCTGCATATGTATTTACATCTTTGATTGATCTGGAAACAACACCAGTCAAAAATCAATATCGCAGTGGCACATGTTGGAGTTTTTCAGCAGTATCTTTCCTTGAGTCTGAACTCATTCGATTGGGACAAAAGCCCATGGATCTGTCGGAAATGTTTATTGTGCGCAAATGTTATGAATATAAAGCGGATAAATACGTACGGATGCACGGTGAAACCAATTTTGGAGGTGGTGGAGCGTTTCATGATGCTTTTTGGGTGATGGAGAATTACGGACTGCTCCCGGAGGAAGCTTATCCGGGCTTAAACTATGGGGAAGAAAAACACGTACATGGTGAATTGGATCATGTTTTAAAAAGCTATGTTGATGCCATCATTGCGAATAAAAATAAAAGTCTTTCAACAGCCTGGAAACATGGTTTATCGGGTCTTTTGGATGCATATCTGGGCGAAGCACCTGAATCCTTTGATATGGACGGTGAAACATTGAGTGCATCAGATTTTTTGGATAAACTGTCCCCCTTGAATCCTGCTGATTACGTTTCTTTAACTTCTTATACCCATCATCCTTTCTACACTACCTTTATCCTTGAAATTCCGGACAACTGGCTGTGGCGTGAATCATACAACCTGCCATTGGATGAGATGATGGCTGTTTTTAACAATGCTTTGAAGGAAGGTTATACCATCGCCTGGGGTGGGGACGTGAGTGAAAAAGGATTTTCGTTTAAGAATGGACTGGCCATCGTGCCGGATGCTGAAAATCCAGAACTATCAGGAATGGAGCGGTCTAAATGGGAAGCACTCAGCTTGAAAGACAAGGAAAAACAGTTATTCGACTTTAAACATCCCGTATCAGAAAAAGTAATTTCTCAAGACTTAAGACAAACGGAGTTTGATAACTTTAAAACAACCGATGACCATGGGATGCACATTACCGGAATGTTGAAAGATCAGAACGATGTGATTTACTACAAAGTCAAAAACTCCTGGGATACGGATAATAAATACAAAGGTTATTTGTATATGTCTGAGGCCTTTGCCAGACTAAAGACAATGAACATCGTCGTACATAAAGATGCAATTCCTAAAAAATTACAGAAAAAACTGAACCTATAGTTGCCCCATAAATACAATAACAAATAATACCTTCAGGCTATTTCATATCCTGATCAAATAACGCTTACCTGCAATGTGAGTCTTTTATTTTAAACGCTGTTCATTGATTGAATGCGTGTGTACCAATCGCATATGACCTCAGGTAAGTCAGCCATTTGCATTGATTAGGTATTTTGT
>JBFHER010000254.1:0-5863 GCA_041584055.1 Bacteroidales bacterium | reverse complement strand
CCTTTGCTTAAGCTTCGACAGACAAGGGAGACTTAACGATGTTGTTTGTTAGGAATCGAATTTAGAACTAAAAATTATTCCGAACCCGGTTTGGAACATTGGTATAAAAGGGGTTTGAAACCCTTAATAGTTTATTAAAAATTGTGTGCCAACTTAGAACTTGTAAATGGGACTGAGGGGGCGAAGCTGTGTAAAACGGAAATTACCAAATTAATGAAAGAGTCAGGTAATGAGGAACTTATAAATGATGAAGCCAGGGTTGATGAAGCTGTTTGGTTTGCATTGTACACGCGTTCCAGAGCGGAGAAAAGAGCAATGGATTGGCTATTGGAGGATGGCTTTGAAGTATACCTCCCTTTAAAGCGAGAGCTAAAACAGTGGAGCGACAGAAAGAAATGGATAGAATCACCTCTGATTCCGTCCTATATTTTTGTGAAAGTAACCAGAAAACAGTACTATAAAGTGCTGGATTGTCCTTACCTTGTGCGTTATATAACCTTTGAAGGAAAACCAACACCCATTCGTGAACGAGAGGTGGAAGTGATGAAGTTGCTGCTTGAAGAGGCATCTGATCAGACAGTATTGGTGACTGCAAACATTAAAAAAGGTGACAAAGTTGAAATTACAGGAGGTCCAATGCAGGGGGCTGTTGGGGAAGTCGTTTTTCAAAGGGGAAAATATAAATTTCAGATCCGTCCCGAGAACCTTGGTTTTGCATTGCAGGTTGAGGTGAATGCTGTTTATTTAAAAAAGATATTAAAAAAATAATCAATCTCGAACTTGATTTTTCAGGCAATATTAGTCGGTTTAATAATCATCATGATGGTGGTGGCGCTGGTCAAAGAACTTCTGCGTCCAGGCTTGATTTTGTTTATCGTTTTGGTGCTGTTTATAGGCCTTGGAATCATTAGTGCCAATGAGGCTCTGGCCGGTTTTTCCAATAAGGGGATGATCACCATTGCAGTTCTATTTCTGGTGAGTGAGGGGATTAGGGAAACGGGAGGATTGAACTATTTGGCCAAGGTCATGTTGCCTAAAAAAGCCTTGTCTGTGCCAAAGCTTTATCTGCGTACACTCTTGCCTGTCTCCGGTCTATCCGCATTTTTAAATAACACCCCCGTTGTTATTATTTTTGCCCCCATTTTTAAACGATGGGCAGAGAAGGTGAACCTGCCTGCGTCAAAATTCCTGATCCCATTATCCTATGCCACCATTCTTGGAGGAACATGTACACTCATAGGAACCTCCACAAACCTGATTGTGCACGGAATGATGTTGGAATCAGGTTTCAAGGGGCTGGGGATGTTTGAAATAGGGAAGGTGGGTATCTTTGTTTTGATTGTTGGGTTCATCTATCTGACAATATTCGGGAACCTATTACTTCCTGGAAAAAGGGTGAAGAAAACATATACCTTTGTTGATTTTAGAGAATATTATTTTGATACCATCGTTCGCAGAGGAAGCCCTTTGATAGGTCAGATCATCGAAAGGCGAAAAAGTGAAAAACTGAAAGATTTTGTGGTTTCTTCCATCCACAGAAAAGGTGTTACCATCAAAACAGGAAAAGAAAAGTACAAGATTGAGGAGGGAGATCACCTATTGCTTGCCGGGAAATCAGACACGGTTGAGGCGCTGCAGGATATCAAAGGACTTGAGTTAAGTTGCCTTACAAATGTTGATGCGGATTTCAGAAATAAAGCCCTTCGTCAGATTGAAGTGGTTATTTCACCAAGATTCCCAGGCATCGGAAAAACAATTGGAGAGTATGATTTCTTATCCCATTACAATGCAATTGTGATGGCTGTTCATCGAAGTGGCGCACGCATTGCTAAGAATGTTAAAGACGTTGTTTTAAAGCCTGGTGACAATCTTATTTTTCTAACAACGGATAAATTTATTGAGGACTGGGGAGATTCCAGAATTTTTTATACGACGTCTTATCTTGGGGATATCTCAAAACCTGAACGGCGTGACAAAATGTGGTTTTCATTGATCATCGTTCTTGGAATGGTGCTTGGTGCAACATTTTTAAATGAAATTAAAATCTATGGAAGCACCAGTCTTGATATGTTTTTCTTTGCAGCCCTGGCAGTTGTGGTCATGTCAATCTTTGGTATTTTGCCGGCAAAGAGATACACAAAAGCCATTAGCTGGGATGTGTTAATTACCATTGCCTGTGCATTTGGAATAAGCAAGGCGCTGCAAAATTCAGGTGTTGCCGATGCCATTGCCTCCTTTACAATTGGCATCTTTAAACGTTATGGTCCGGTTGGGGTTTTGGCAGGTATTTATCTTATCACCATGCTGTTTACTGAAATTATAACAAACAATGCCGCTGCTGCACTGTGTTTTCCAATTGCATATGCGGCGTCACAACAATTGGGTGTTGATCCAAGACCATTCTTCATCACAATATGCATTGCTGCATCAGCAAGCTTTAGTACACCCATAGGTTATCAAACGAATTTAATTGTTCAGGGGATCGGAAATTACCGTTTTACGGATTATTTAAAAGTAGGACTTCCTTTAAATATACTGACAATGATTACAACCATTGTTGTTGTGCAATATTTTTGGGGATTTTAGTGAAAGATGGAGAGGGCCGGGGGTGAGGTACTTCCCTACAGTCCTCACAACTAGCGGGATAAAATTCATGATTACAGAAACAAAAAAATAATAAGAAATTTTTCTGAGCCAAAGACGAGAAGGGCAATTGTCCATCATTCTGCGCTCATCGCTAATAAATTAAATCAATGAATCAAAAGAAAATTGCCGTAGTAGGTCTGGGGTATGTTGGATTACCACTGGCTGTTGAGTTTGGAAAAAAGTTTCCAACCATTGGATTTGATATCAATGAAAAAAGAGTTCAAGAACTAAACGCAGGGTATGACCGTACCCTGGAAATTGAGGATGAGGATTTAAAGCGTGTGCTTCAGACTTCAACCAATGATATTGGAATCAGTTTTGTAACTAATTTGGATGGTATCAGAGATTGTCAGATCTACATCGTAACGGTTCCAACACCCATTGATGATAACAAAGTGCCTGATTTGACACCCCTGAAAAAAGCTTCCGAATCCATCGGTAAGGTATTGAAGAAAGGCGACATCGTTATTTATGAATCGACCGTTTACCCTGGTGCTACGGAAGAAGATTGCATTCCGGTGCTTGAAAGTGTTTCAGGTTTAACATTCAATAAGGATTTTTATGCAGGCTATTCTCCTGAAAGAATCAATCCTGGTGATAAAGTGCATACGGTGACCAAGATTAAAAAAGTAACATCCGGTTCTACACCTGAAATCGCAGAAGAAGTGGATCAGTTATACAAATCAATCATCACTGCAGGAACCCATAAAGCAACAAGCATTAAAGTGGCTGAAGCATCGAAAGTCATTGAAAATGCCCAACGCGATTTGAATATTTCGTTTGTGAATGAGTTGGCTTTGATCTTCGACAGAATGGGCATTGATACAAATGAAGTGATCGAGGCCGCAGGCACAAAGTGGAACTTTTTAAAGTATCGCCCGGGTTTGGTTGGTGGACATTGTATTGGGGTGGATCCTTACTACCTGGCATATAAAGCAGAATCTCTTGGGTATTATCCGGAAGTGATTCGCTCAGGTCGTCGTGTCAACGATAACATGGGGCGATTCGTGGCCAGCAAGGTGATAAAACTGATGATCAAAAAGAATATTCCGGTTGTAAAAGCCAGAATCCTTGTTTTGGGTGTCACTTTTAAGGAAAATTGTCCCGATGTAAGAAATACCAAAGTGGTGGATGTGATCCGTGAGTTCTTTGAGTATCATTGCAAGGTAACTGTACTGGATCCCTGGGCAGACCCGGAAGAAGTGAAAGCTGAGTATGGAATCGACATCATTAATAAGCTGGAAGAGGCTGAGTCAAACCACTTCGATGCAATTGTGCTTGCTGTAGCGCACAACGAATTCCTGACAATGGATCTCATGTCCCTTCGCAATGGAAATGGCGTAATTTACGACATTAAAGGCGTTCTTCCTGGTACAATTCCTGATGGGCGCCTGTAGGCTTCTCGCCTCAGAGAAAATATAAAATTGTTTCTCCCTCCCACAGAGTTTGATGCGTTGAAATAACCATCACTCGCCTTTCAAGGAGGGGAGAAATTTTTTTGATAAAATATTAACTGGAAATGGATACTTCAAAAACCGTTTTGGTAACCGGGGTTGCCGGATTCATTGCTTCTCGTACTGCTGACCTGTTGCTGCAACAAGGGGTGAAAGTCGTAGGAGTGGATAACATGAACGATTATTACGATGTGCGTTTAAAGCAACATCGGCTTGCCGGACTTAAGAAACATGATAACTTTTCTTTTCACGAAATAGATATTGAAGATTATTCAGGTTTGGGGCTTTTATTCAAGGATAACAAATTCTCAGTGATCTACAATTTAGCCGCGAGGGCCGGTGTACGATATAGCCTGGAGAATCCTTTTGTTTATAACTCCACCAACTCCACGGGAACCTTAAATTTACTTGAGCTGATGCGTCAATATGATGTGAAGAAGTTTATTCTTGCATCCACCTCCTCTCTCTATGCTGGTTTGCCGATGCCCTTTGTAGAAAGCCTGGCGGTGAATACGCCGTTAACTCCTTATGCCGCCTCTAAAAAGGCAGCAGAGATGATGGCCTATTCTTACCATAAGATGCATGGCATTGATGTGTCCGTTGTAAGGTATTTTACTGTTTTTGGACCGGCAGGCCGTCCTGATATGGCACCGTTCAGGTTTATCAAATGGATAGCTGAAGGAACCCCTATTACACTTTATGGGGATGGGGAACAAGCCCGGGATTTCACCTACGTGGATGACATTGCAAGTGGGACCATCGCGGCATCCAAAGAAGTGGGCTACGAGGTGTTCAATCTTGGTGGCGGGAACAACCCTGTATCCATCAATAGCTTCATTGCCATGATCGAAGTCGAACTTGGTAAAAAAGCAGTCATTGAAAGGCACCCATCGCATAAAGCCGACATGAAAGAGACCTGGGCCGATATCTCCAAAGCAGGACAGATGCTGCTCTGGAAACCCGAGGTGTCAGTTGAAGAAGGCGTAAAAAGAAGTGTTGAGTGGTATCTTGAGAATCAGGAGCTGGTGAGGGGGATGGAGGTTATTTAGTGATTGGTGATTAGTGACTAGTGACTAGTGATTAGTGAATAGTGATTGGTGAATAGTGAATAGTGATTGGTGATTAGTGATTAGTGATTTGTGACTAGTGACTAGGGATTGGTTTTAAATGTAACATGTTATAATTTAATACCTGAAACTATGAAAACACATAAAGATTTAGATGTATGGAAAAATGCCATTGATTTTGTTACCCAAATTTATCGCGTTTCATTAAAATTTCCACCAGAAGAAAAGTATGGGCTTACATCACAATTAAGAAGAGCCTCTGTTTCAATACCTTCTAATATAGCTGAAGGAGCTTCAAGAAAGGGGAAAAAAGAATTTCAACATTTCTTATTTATAGCACTATCAAGTGCTGCAGAGGTTGAAACTCAACTAATTATTGCTAATAATCTTGATTTTTTGAGTAGTACCGATTATTTAGCTTTAACCAATAAACAAGAATTAATAGCAAAAATGATTCAAGGTCTCATAAAATCCCTCAATTAATTAAAATTTCACCAGTCACCAGTTACCAGTCACCATTCACTAGTCACCAGTCACCAGTTACCAGTCACCATTCACTAGTCACCAGTTACCAGTCACCAGTCACCAGTAAATAGTTACAAATCATTGAAAATAACACTTTACATACTCAATCATAATTATGGTCACTTTCTGAGGGAAGCCATTTATTCTGCACTTAATCAGGACTTCGATGAT
>JBFHER010000253.1:0-5878 GCA_041584055.1 Bacteroidales bacterium | reverse complement strand
ATATTGACTGCGATAGGGCTTTTTATGTCATCATGTCAGGAGTATTGGGATGATCATTATTCAGATCCGGAACCAACGGTAAACACATCTTTATTGGAAGCCTTGCGTGAAAATCCCAGGTATTCATCCTTCGTTTCAATATTGGAAGCAACAAAAATGGATACGATTTTTGGAAACGGAAAGTTGTACACCCTGTTTATTCCATCAAACGATGCCTTCGATGATCTGGCCGATTCCATTCAGCTGACCAAACAGATGCTTTCTTACCTCATTACACCAAATGTTTTTATTATACAAAACGTTAAGAGTCAAAGAAATTTGCAAATGCTTATTGGCAAATATGCATTGTTGGAGAATCGGAACGATCAATATACATTTGATGGCATTCCAATCCTGTATAGCAGTCCACAGTATCTGGATGGTAAGTTTTATGAGCTGTCGGAAGTGGCACTCAATCGTCTAAGTCTGTACGAATACATTGCTGCTTATAGCGCTACCATGAAAGCGTATATTGATTCAAAAGACTCTGTCTTTTTTGACTTATCCTTAAGCACGCCCATTGGGATTGATGAAAGTGGGAATACCTTGTACGACAGTGTGTTTAGTGTTATCAATACTTTCGAACAACGCTATTTTGAAATCAGTGAAGAATTCAGGGATAAATCAGCCACCATGTTACTGTTTACACAGGAGCAGTACGAACAAGCCCTCACCGAGATGGCTACAAATATTGGTGGTTCATTTGTTGACTACAATGACATTCCTTTGCAATGGCAAAATGAAGTGTTCTTACCGCTTTTTATCAGTAAATCAATGTTTCCTGGAAATCTTGTGTACAGCGATTTGGAAAAGGGCCGCTTGCAAGGGATTACAGGTGATTCGGTAGATATTGATCTGATAAACATTGATCCTGACTCAAGAAACATTTGCAGCAATGGAATCACTTTTCTATACTCCAACCTAAGTATCCCCGATTCACTCTATACAAGTGAAGCCATCATTGAAGGCGAGGATTTATTGGTTTCTGTTGGTGCAAATAACTGGTCGTGGAACGAGGATGTTACTGTAACCGGAACATCCGTTGCACCGACCATTACAACCTCTAGCAATGCATCAAATAATGAACTGCTGGTTGTTGACCTGGGACAAAATTACAAAGGGACGTTTACCATGGAATTTGAAATTAAAAATCTATTCCCTGTACGCTACCGTCTCGAATGGAGAGCAACATCGAGACCGGCCGGAAATTTTGCTGTCTATGCAAACGATGTATTGTTGGGGTATGCAAGTAAATGGGGCACAGTGATAACCGAATTTGACCTGTCAACCATGAAAAGTGACCAGTATTCTGTGACAAAAAAATATATCAGACCGGTGAATGGATACAATATCCGGGATTATTACATCGACAACCATACAGAATTTGGAAGTATTAAATTACGATTTGAATATCTGGGCTCGGGCAGTACAACTGCTAACGGATTCAACTTGGACTATATCAAACTCATTCAGGAATAGACAAATAACTAAAGCATATGTTTAAAATAAAACATTGGATAACAATTTTAATCGTATTATTTTCAGCATCGAATTGTATCCATGCGCAGCAGATTACGAGTTCCACCGCCTCAAAGGATAAAATTGTTATTTCCGGAATAATAAAAGGGGTCAATGGAAAACCTTTACAGGATGTGGCTGTAAGTATTTCAGGAAGCTTACAGGCGCCTGTAATCAGCGATGAGAACGGTTTTTTTGAGGTTGAAACGCCAACAAAATATGAATGGTTAAGCTTCGCCCCAACAGGGAACTATAAAAAAAGAATGATTTTTCAGAACGGGAAAGATTATTTTGAAGTGCGTTTGGTGACCAATGATTTAGCATCGGAGGACGACATGTTGCTTGACCTTAATGGATACACTGCAGCAAAGAATGTGCTGTCCTCTACACAAACCTTTCAAAACAGGCAGTATCATTTTCCTGTACAAACTGTAGATCAGCTGTTACAAACAAACATAGCAGGAAGTTTCTCAGTCGGACATTCCGGAATGCCTGGTAGTGGAGGTGTTAATTACCTTCGGGGAATAAAATCTATGAATACAAACCTTCAACCGCTTTATGTGGTTGATGGAATACCAATGGAATCAGCGGGTCTTTTCTCTTCTTTATTGGAAGGAAATAGCATCAATCCAATGTCATTTCTGGATCCCAACGACATCACATCCATTAATGTTATAAAAGACAATTCGGCCGGATATGCATACGGGATGCGTGGTTCCAATGGTGTCATTCTGATTGAGACCTTAAAGCCATCGGAGGGCAGAACCATCATCGATTTCTCTTTTCGCACAGGAATGAATATGGCTCCCAACGAGATCCCACAGTTGAATTCGAGTCAATATAAATTGCTGGCCAACGAGCTATTGCTGACGTCAAACAATTATGAAGAGAATTTGCCCTCACTCTACCCGGGCCTTTATACGAATAAAACGGATGCCAATTTCGTGAGCTATAACAATGATACGGACTGGCAAAGCAAGATTTTTACAAATTCAGTGATAAATGATTATTATTTGCGAATTTTAGGTGGTGATCAAACTGCTCACTATGGCTTGTCAGTTGGGTATTTGAACCATAACGGCATCATTGAAAATACAAATTACGATCGATTCAATGTCCGTTTTGTGGGTGCATTTTCGCTGTTTAGTTGGTTGCGCCTGAATGTGACATCAAACCTGTCACAGTCTGCTTCGGAATTAAGAGAATCGGCACTGGCTTTGGAAACCAGTCCCATTCTGTCTGCTTTAAGCAAAACCCCGATAATGAATCCCTATAATTTCGATGCCAACGGGCAGCAATTGCAAACCTATTCAGGGGTGGATGAATTGGGAATCAGTAACCCATTGGCAATTATTAATAACCTTGAATCAGCAAACAAAAATTATCGCATTCTCACATCGGTTAACCTGGAAGCAGATATAACCAAAAAGCTTAAATTTAAGAGTTTACTGGGGTTGAATGTGAATAATGTTAAGGAAAGTATCTTTCTGCCAAACCATGGAATGGCATTGTACTATCGCGATGAGGCTTTTAACGTTGCAAAAGCGCTGTCAAATAAACTGCTTTCAATTGAAAACGATAATAATATCACCTATCAGACCGAATTTAATAAGCAACATAAACTAACGCTTGCAGCCGGACTAAGGATCAATACGAATTCGCTTGAAAGTGATTGGGCCATTGCAAAAAATTCAAACGAAAATGATGAATACCGAAGCTTGCAAAGTGGTACCACTTACTTGCGTGAAAAGGGTGGCGACAACAGGCAATGGAACCGAATGGCTGTATACAGCAATGCCAATTATGTATTCCGCGACAAGTATATCTTGAATGCCGGTTTGGTATTTGATAACTCTTCCAGAATAGGCATTGAAGCCACATCAACCGAGGGAGGAAGTAAATTACTAACAATCGGAAATGTACCATTTGGTATTTTTAGTACGGTGGGGGGTGCCTGGCGTATTTCGGAAGAAAATTTTCTATCCAACAGCACCTGGATCGACGAGTTAAAGTTAAGACTGACCTGGGGAACATCCGGAAATGATGATATTGGTGATCGTGATGCATTGCGCTATTATATGCCGATATTATACAGGGAAACCACAGGGATGGTGCCCGGAAACAACTCGGACAGATCGCTTCATTATGAAAATTTGACACAATCCAATGCCGGAATCGATTGGTCCATATTTAATAATAGATTGGCATTGAGTGTTGATTACTACAAATCTTTAAGTTCTGATTTGCTTTTGTATCAATACAAAGATTATTATCTCGGATTTAGTAACGTTGCTTCAAATGGTGGCTCTTTGGCCAACAATGGCTGGGAATTAAATGTGTTCTCTCGTTTAGTAAGCAAGAACAAGTTTCATTGGGACGTGAATATTAATTTATCAGCATTTGAGAATCAGGTGATAGATTTCCCTGGAGGTGAAATCGTAACTGCATTTACCGGAGGTGAGTTTATTTCAAAAAATGGAGAATCAGTGCTGAGTTTTTATGGGTATGAATACGAAGGGGTTTTCAGTACTGCTGCAGAAGCAAGCGATGCGGGTCTTGTGAACTCCAAGGGCATCGCATTTGGCGCAGGGGATGCAAAGTTTAAAGATATCTCAGGGCCGGATCAGGTACCCGATGGAATTATAAATGATTATGATAAAACGATCATTGGTTCTCCCATACCGGATATATTTGGAACTTTAAGTACACAGTTGAGCTATGGCCCCTGGATGTTGCGTGCAGGTATCCAGTTTGTAAATGGCAATGAAGTATTCAATTATTTGCGTTCCCAAAACGAAAGCATGGTTGATCTGTCAAATCAAAGTACAAGTGTTCTTAACCGTTGGCATTACGATGGGCACCAGACAGATGTGCCTCGTTCGCTCTGGGGAGATCCTGTTGGAAACAGTGGTTTTTCCTCACGCTGGATTGAAGACGGTAGTTACTTAAGGTTGAAAAATGTGACACTTGCCTATAAAATAGACCGTAAGCTGCTCTTCTTGAGAGATGCAGAAATATTCCTGTCAGGAACCAACCTGCTTACGCTCACAAAATACCTTGGATATGATCCTGAATTTTCAAACTCATACAATACCATGGAACAAGGAATAGACTACGGGCAAACACCTTTTACAAGGCAGTTTATGATTGGCATTAAGGTGGGATTATAATTACAGAACATGCACTTTTGAGAAACAAAATATAGACTCATGAAACGAACAAACACCATAAAATTTAAATACCTTCTTTGGTCCCTTATTGCATTGACTGGAATGACATCATGCAGTGACTTTTTCGACCCTGAGCAGGATATCATCATTGATGAAAGCAGTTATTTTAAGGACTGGGACGAATACCGTGCAGCCGGTCTTGGCTTGTATGCATTGCATCAGGATCTGGTAGAACAAATTGTAGTTTTAGGAGAACTCCGTGGCGATCTGCTTGAAGTGACACCAAATGCTGATCCTGACTTAATTGAAATCAATACAGCTCAGGTGTCCGTAGGAAACAAATATGCTTCGCCAACAAAATTCTACAGACTTATAGGAGCTTGCAATCGACTGGCAAAGCAGTTAGAAACCTTCCATCCGGAAGTCTTAAATCCAGATGCAGCCCTTTCAAACTTCGACCGGCTTTATGGAGAAGTGCTGTGCATGCGGGCATGGGCGTATTTTAATGCGGTGCGAATCTATGGATCAATCCCCTACATTGATCCTATGTTAACATCCAATGAGGAAATTACAAATTTCATTAATAATGGTTCCGTCCTGACAGATTCCATTAAAATCATTTTCAGTCCTGATGGTTATACAAATGACACCATCTTCAACCAGTCTGTTACATTGGAAAAACAATTCTACGACCTGGATCGTGTGGTAAACCTTTTTACACAGGAGTTAAGCACGAAAATTAAAGCCGTAGGGGTAACCCATAACCTCACAAATGATGATGCGACCTGGGATATAACTGTTTGGAATACAAGTGCCATGCACACCTTGATGGGACAGATGTATTTGTTTGTTGGAGACTATGCTAAAGCAATACAACACTTTGACCACATTATTAATTTTGATAAATACAATGTGGTTTCAGGAACAAATACACGTTATGTTCTTGGTAATAAGTTCAGTACAACTTCGTGGAAGAATATTTTTACTGATATTGATCTGGATGAGCAAATCTACACCTTATGGTTTGATAAGGCAAAACAACAACAGAATGATTTGCAATACCTGTTTTCGTCTGAGGTCCCAAACATTTATCAACTGAAACCCACAAAAAAGGCAATAAAAATGTGGGAAGAATTATGGCGGGGGAAAGT
>JBFHER010000252.1:0-5889 GCA_041584055.1 Bacteroidales bacterium | reverse complement strand
TGTTAAAATACATTTCTGCAGAAATGCTTTTGCTTTTTGCCGGAATGATTTCTCTGCTTCCTTTTCCTGTAAAACCAGTTAATTCAATGTCGAAAAATTGCGCCTTGAGATGTTGTTTCATCACATCAAAGTCGGGCTCCCTTTTTTGTCCCTGGGATTCTCGTTGAGGCATCTGATCAAATTGATTATCATTTTTGATTGGAAACTTTATGCCAAACTGTTTCTTGTTTTTTGCGAGCGTATCAATCCAAACGGTCAAGCCAGCCATCATTAGTTTTTTCTGCACAGTTTGGTCAACAGCTTTGATATGCACATACAGGTCTGTACTGTCGTTGGAAATCTTGTAAAACAATTTTTGATCCGCATCATACTGGAAATCCATGGCAGAACCGGCTTCTGTTGATAGGTCGTCACTTTGCTGCCATTTGCTTGCCAGGTATTTCTGATTGCTGCAACTTGCAAGTAGTACAAGCAATGCACCCATTGTGAAGAATGTTTTTACGGTCATGTTTTTTTGCTATATATGGATGTTTTTTTTAAGCGCTAAAAGTACTGTCGGTGAGTTGAAGATTAAAAGGAAATAGACAAAACGGAGGTTTTTATCTACGAAAAGAATGGTTTTGTCTATGAGGTATTTTCAGATTTATCACATTGCAGGAAAAAGCATGAAAACCCACCTCGGAACTTCCGTCAAAATACGAAAGAAGCATTATTGATGATGCCGTGTGACAACATCGTTAAAGGGGAACTGGAAATTGCAGGATGGAGAACCGCGACGCAATTTCTTTGTAAACGACATAAAGCCAGGGCATAAGCAAAATTTTAATAGCGGTTTTAAATTATGATTCATAATTAAAACTATCAAAATGCTTTTAATTGCATTAAAAATTTGCAGGTTTTGTTACAATCTGTATATTTGCAGCATAAAACACAAGCACAGTTATGAAATCTATAGTTAGCTTAATTATTAGCCTCCTTATTTTAAACCTCCTTATTCTGGAAGTTTAATAGAGAATGGTGTGATTAAGTTAAGATAATAACATATGGGCCATTCTCTAAGGAGAGTGGCCTTTTCAGTTGTTTAAAAGGGAGTAAAATTAACAATGAACTATCAGATGCTAAGAACATTTATACAATTCAAAACGTTTCATATCGGTACTAATCTGTTCCTCCCTGCGGGGATTCAGAAAAATGTCTATCGTCGTTGTTAAGAATTGATTCGTTAAACAGAAAAACACATTAAATCATGGATAATAAAGTACACATTTTTGATACAACATTGAGAGATGGGGAACAGGTTCCCGGATGTCAGTTAAATACAATTGAAAAAATTGAAGTTGCAAAAGCGCTTGAGGAATTGGGTGTGGATGTCATCGAAGCCGGTTTCCCCATTTCAAGTCCCGGGGATTTTAACTCGGTGGTTGAAATTTCAAAGGCAGTAAGAACCCCAACCATATGCGCACTGACACGTGCTGTAAAGAAAGATATTGAAGTGGCTGCAGAGTCTTTGAAATATGCAAAGAAAGGGCGTATTCATACCGGTATCGGGACATCTTATTTTCACATTCATCACAAATTAAATTCCAATCCTGAGGAAATTATAGAACGCGCTGTTGCAGCTGTGAAATATGCAAAATCTTTTGTTGAAGATGTGGAATTTTACGCGGAAGATGCAGGGCGAACAGAAAACGAATATCTGGCAAGGGTTGTGGAGGCTGTGATAAAGGCCGGTGCAACAGTGATCAATATTCCGGATACCACAGGCTATACTTTCCCCGAAGAATTTGGTGCTAAAATAAAATACCTGATTGACAATGTATCCAATGTGGATAAAGCAATTCTATCAACACATTGTCACAATGATCTGGGCATGGCAACGGCAAATAGTATCGCTGGTATAATGAATGGCGCACGTCAGGTTGAGGTAACCATCAACGGTATTGGTGAACGGGCAGGAAATACATCATTGGAAGAAGTTGTGATGACGCTAAAGAGCCGGGAAAAAGTAATGAAGCTTGAAACAGGCATCAATACGAAGAAGATTTTTGAAACCAGTCGTCTTGTTTCAACCCTTATGAATATGCCTGTTCAGGCAAACAAAGCAATTGTAGGACGTAATGCGTTTGCCCATTCCTCCGGAATTCATCAGGATGGAGTACTTAAAAACAGGGAGAATTACGAAATTATCGACCCACATGATGTAGGGATCAACGAAAGTTCAATTGTTTTGACAGCAAGAAGTGGTCGTGCGGCTCTGAAACATCGTCTGGAAGTGCTTGGCTATGAGTTGGAACAGGAAAAACTGGATTCAGTCTATCAGGAGTTTTTAACCCTTGCGGATAAAAAGAAAAGCATCACGGATGAGGATTTGGCAATTTTAATGGGAGAGTCCGTTAAAAAAGATCGCCACATCAAACTTGATTTCTTGCAGGTGGTGAGTGGTAAAACTACCATTCCAATGGCCACAGTTCGCATTGATATGAACGGCGAAATCTTGTCGGCAACAGAATCAGGGAATGGTCCGGTGGATGCAGCCATAAAAGCAGTGAAAGAAATTGTAAGAAGGAAAGCAACAATAGAAGAGTTCCTCATTCAGGCAATTACAAAAGGCAGCGATGACATTGGAAAGGTGCACATGCAGCTGAATTACGATAACAAGGTGTATTATGGCTTCGGTGCCAATACAGATATTGTGACAGCTTCTGTGGAAGCTTACATTGATGCGATCAATAAGTTTATTTAATTCTTGACAATTTGATTATTTTTGTCACACTTTTTAGAAAAAATAGAAAATCAGTTATAAAATGGGAAAAACTTTATTCGACAAAATCTGGGATGCACATGTTGTAACAGAAGTTGCAGACGGGCCAACACAATTATACATTGACCGACAGTTTGCACATGAGGTGACATCGCCTCAGGCATTTAATGGTTTAAGAGAGAGAGGTTTGACGGTACTTCGTCCGGATAAAACAATCGCAACACCCGACCATAACATTCCAACATGGGATCAGGATAAGCCAATTGCTGACCCTATATCAAAATTTCAGGTGGAAACACTCACAAAAAATTGTGAAGAATTTGGAATTACACTCTATGGTTTGGGGAACGAAAAGAATGGTATTGTACACGTGGTTGGGCCGGAAAACGGTTATACGCTGCCGGGTATGACCATTGTATGCGGTGACAGTCATACCTCCACTCACGGCGCATTTGGTACAATAGCCTTTGGTATCGGAACTAGTGAAGTTGAAATGGTGCTTGCCAGTCAATGTATTTTACAACCACGTCCCAAACGAATGTTGATTAGTATTGACGGAAAACTGGATAAAGGGGTGGCATCAAAAGACATCATTCTTTATATCATATCGAAGTTGACAACGGGCGGAGCAACAGGTTATTTTGTTGAATTCGCAGGTTCTGCAATCACTTCATTGAGCATGGAAGCCCGCATGACCCTTTGTAATATGAGTATTGAAATGGGGGCGAGAGGTGGCTTGATTGCACCTGATCAAACTACTTTTGATTACGTGAAAGGGCGTGAGTTTGCACCAAAAGGTGAAGCGTGGGATAAGGCACTGGCCTACTGGAAAACCTTGAAAACAGATGCTGATGCTGAATTTGATAAAGTTTACAACTTCAAAGCTGCTGATATTGAACCAATGATCACCTATGGTACCAACCCGGGTATGGGCATTGGTATTTCAGGATCCATTCCAACACTGGATGAAATTGACCCTTCAAGTCAGACATCTTTTAAACAATCCATGAAATATATGGGATTTGAGCCAGGAGATAAAATGATAGGTAAACCTATTGACTATGTGTTCGTTGGATCATGTACAAATGGTCGCATCGAAGATTTAAGAACCTTTTGCAGTTTCATAAAAGGAAAGAAGAAAGCAGATCATGTTGTTGCCTGGATTGTGCCGGGAAGTCGTCAGGTTGAAAAGCAGGCCATCGAAGAAGGTTTGGTCAATATCCTTGAAGAATCCGGATTTGTGATGCGTCAACCTGGTTGCTCTGCATGTCTGGCCATGAATGATGATAAAGTTCCGGCAGGAAAATACAGTGTTTCCACATCAAACAGGAACTTTGAAGGAAGACAAGGCCCGGGTGCAAGAACTTTGCTTGCAAGTGTGCTTACTGCCGCAGCAGCTGCTGTTACCGGTGTCGTTACCGATCCAAGAACAATGTTGTAATCAACCATTAAAGTAAGATAAAATGGCAATCGAAAAATTTTCTATATTAACTTCAACATGTATCCCTTTACCAATTGAGAATGTGGATACAGATCAAATCATACCAGCTCGCTTTTTAAAAGCGACCACCAAGGACGGGTTTGGTGATAATCTCTTCCGTGACTGGCGTTACGATAAGCAGGATCAGCCAAAAGCGGATTTTGTTTTGAACGACAGTACCTACAGTGGACAAATTCTCGTGGGGGGTAAAAACTTTGGAAGCGGTTCCAGTCGCGAGCATGCTGCATGGGCCATTGCTGGCTATGGCCTGCGCGTGGTGGTATCCAGCTTTTTTGCAGATATCTTCAAAGGAAACGCTTTGAATAATGGCGTGCTTCCTGTTCAGGTAACAGAGGCATTTCTAAAAAAGTTATTTGCTGCCATCGAAGCAGATCCTAAAACAACAGTGACGGTTAACTTACAGGAACAAACAATTACCCTGGATGCGACCGGTGAGTCTGAACGCTTTGATATTAACAGCTATAAGAAAAACTGTCTGACCAATGGTTATGACGACATTGATTTTCTTTTAAGCAATAAAGCCAGGATTGAAAGTTGGGAAACAAGCAGCTTTTACTAAAAGTTGATTCTATCAGGCATTTGTGAACAGGTGGCTATACCAATTGTTTTATAGTCGTAGTATGATTGTTGTATAAAAACGAAAGAAATGCATATAGAAATAATGGACACCACCCTACGGGATGGAGAGCAGACTTCGGGGGTTTCTTTTACGGAACATGACAAGTTGAGTGTGGCCAAGATTTTGCTCGAGAAAGTGAAGGTTGACCGACTTGAAGTCGCCTCCGCAAAAGTGTCGGAAGGGGAGTTTAAGTCTGTGAGCAAGCTCACAGCCTGGGCTAAGGAGCATGGTTTTCTTGATAAGATCGAAGTGCTCGGTTTTATCGATGGAAAAGTGTCCATTGACTGGATTACGGGTGCCGGAGGACGTGTGATTAACCTTCTGGCAAAAGGATCCAGACGTCATGTTGAACAGCAATTGCGCAAAACACCACAGGAACATCTTGAGGATATCAAAGGCGTAATTGCCTATGCAAAATCTCAGAATGTAGATGTGAATCTTTATTTGGAAGATTGGTCGAATGGCATGATACATTCACCTGATTACGTTTTTTTCATGGTGGATGGATTGAAAGATCAGGCCATCAAACGTTTTATGTTGCCAGATACCCTGGGCATTTTGAATCCTGATCAGACTTACAATTTTTGCGACCAGATGGTGCGCAGATACCCTGATCTTTGGTTCGATTTTCACGCACACAATGACTACGATCTAGCTGCTGCCAACGTGTTTTTTGCTGTAAAGGCAAAGGTGCATGGAATACATGCCACTGTTAACGGGATGGGAGAACGTGCTGGAAATGTTCCTTTATCCAGTGTTATTGGCGTGATTCATGATCAGTTAAAGCAAACAACAAATATTCAGGAAGCCTACATCAATAAGGTGAGCCGTTTGGTTGAAACCTATTCTGGGGTACGTATTCCTGAAAATAAACCTGTGATTGGTGAATTTGTGTTTACGCAAACAGCAGGAATCCATGCAGATGGAGACACAAAAGATAACCTTTATTACAATGACCTCCTGCCCGAACGTTTTGGACGGACACGTGAATATGCTCTGGGAAAGACT
>JBFHER010000251.1:0-5892 GCA_041584055.1 Bacteroidales bacterium | reverse complement strand
CTATTCCAACACCTCCATCCTCAAAATACAAAAAACAGACCGGTGTTTTCGAGGGAGGTGGTTACATGGAAAAAGGCATTTACCGCCCAGCCTATAATTGCAGAATGAAAACCAATGAAGCAAAAGACTTTTGTGATGTCTGTGGATTGGCCATTGACAAAACGGTGCAGTTTCTAACGGAGTGACATTTGCTATAAATTGGGTGTCATCAGGCAACAAAACTTTTTCACATCAACTGCTTAAAAGAAACCGCTATCCTCTTCTTCCGTTTTCCCCTTTGTGTTTTCAAAGGATTGTTCTTCGAACTGCTCACAATCAAGGTTAATATTGAATCCCTCAGGTGCTTCAAACTCATCCTCCTCCGTATACGGCAGGGAGTCGTTCGCATAAACAGATTTCATGTATTCTGCCCAGATTGGAAGTACCATTTCAGCTCCCTGGCCCATTGAGATCCCGTCAAAGTGAATGGATCGATCTTCGCCACCAACCCATCCTGCAGACACCAAACGAGGGGTAAGTCCAACAAACCAGCCATCGGATTGATTCTGTGTTGTGCCGGTTTTACCTCCAATCTGACCTTTAAACTGATATCGCCATCTCAAACGACTTCCTGTTCCGCCAACTGTATTTACAACACCCTGGAGCAGGTTATTCATAAGGTAAGCTGTGTTTTGATGGATGACCTCTTTCTTCCGCGTTGTGAAGGTACTCAATACATTTCCGTCTTTATCCTCAATCCTTGTCACATACAGGGGCTCTACCATGACACCTTTATTGGCATATACGCTGTAGGCCCGCACCATCTCCTCAAGGGATATATCCGAAGGACCAAGACACATGGCCGGTACAGCATCGATTTTACTGCGTATGCCCATGGAATGCATAAAATTCCTTAGCTCGTTAGGATTAAACTGCTCCATCAGTCGGGCAGAAATAAAGTTATTCGACATGGCCAAACCCCATTTTAGAGTCACCATTTCATTCAAACGATCATCTCCCTCATTCCGTGGTGTCCAGGGAATCCCATTTGCATCATAAATGGTTATTGGGGCATTTCTAAACTTTGAACAGGGCGTATATCCCTCTTGCATGGCAAGGGTATATAAAAATGGTTTCACGGTTGATCCCACCTGCCGTTTTCCTGTGGTAACCATGTCGTACTGAAAATATTTAAAATCCGGGCCACCCACATACGCTTTTACATGACCAGTAATCGGGTCCATTGAAAAGAATCCGGCCCGAAGAAAGAACTTCATGTATCGGATAGAATCCATGGGACTCATCACCGTATCCACATCTCCGTTCCAGGAAAAGACACGTGTTTTCACCGGCGTATTAAAGATCTTTAAGATGGTATCCATTGGCAAACCTTTGTCATTTAACTTCCTGTAACGCTCGGTTTGATGCATTGCATTCAGAAGTAAGGATCTCACCCGCTTTTCAAGATCATTTGGATTGCTGACAATGTTTCTTGCAAAAGGAGCATAGCTTCGTCCCTTTTTTTCAGCGAAAAACTTTGGTTGCAGATTATTTGCAAGATTTGCCACAACAGATTCCCTTGCATATCTCTGCATTCGGGAGTCAATTGTTGTATAAATTTTCAGACCATCCGTATAAAGACTATAATTAGATCCATCCGGTTTAAAATTCTTATTACACCAGCCATACAAAGGATCATCGGCCCATGCCGCACTGTCCAGTAAGAACTTTTCATCCGAATAACCCCATTTCCTGTATTGCTTTCGCTCCGGCAGTGGAGAGCCCAACACTTTTCGCAGGTATTCTCTTAAATAAGGAATTGGTCCCACCTTATGATCAACCACCTGAAAATTAAGGGTTATGGGTAACTGTCGCAGGGAATCACGTTCTGCTCTTGTGAGGTGACCTGCTTTTTCCATTTGAGCAAAAACGGTATTTCGCCTGTTGGTTGCGACCTCCACAAAACGTCTGGGGTTGTGTGCATTTGGATTTTTAAGCATCCCCACTAGCAAAGCAGCTTCCTCAACCTTCAGATGTGCCGGAATTGTATTGAAGTACACATTGGCAGCTTTATTAATTCCAACGGCATTGTTTAAAAAATCAAACTTATTCAGGTACAAGGCAATAATTTCTTCTTTCGTATAAATTCGTTCAAGCTTAACAGCAATAACAAACTCATTCAATTTTTGGAACCCACGCTCCCATCTGGGCACTCCATAAGAGTTGGCCGTGTAAAGAAGTTTGGCCAATTGCTGTGTAATGGTGCTTCCTCCTCCGGCTTCTTTTCCACTCAAGACCCCAACAATGGCACGGGTCAAACCCCTGAAATCAATACCTGAGTGTTTGCTGAACCGAACATCTTCAGTAGATATCAGAGCATTAACAAGGTAGGGCGAAAGGTCATGATACGCAGCCCTGGTCCTGTTCTCCTTTGAATAATAGATGGATGCGAGTGGCTCATTGTCTGCAGAAATAATCTGAGTTGCAAATTTATCAATGGGGTTTTCAATTTCTTCAAGTGGCGGAAGATAACCCAGATAGCCCTTTGATATGCCCCAGAAGACACCAACAGTAGCAAGGATCCCAAACCAGAATAAGCACCAAAGTATGATTAAATATTTTTTATAATTCTTTTTTGCCGGAGCTTCTATTTCACTCATGGTGTAGATATAAATTTATACTACAAAAGTAGAATTTCGCTTTCAATTAGACAACCTTCTTGAAGAAACGTAAAAACAATTATTATAAGTACATTTGTGCCCGTAAAATTTTATATGGAAAGGACAGAAGCACTGGGAAATGAGAATGTGAGGAAATTGATGTGGCGATTTTTTGTTCCTGCCTTTGTGGGAGTGATTGCCAACTCCCTTTACAATGTCATCGATCGTATTTTTATTGGTCAGCATGTTGGTGGAATAGCGCTCTCCGGAATCGGAATTCTCTTTCCTCTAATGTTGATAATAATGGGATTCGGCATGCTTGTTGGCGTGGGCGCAGGGGTTCAGGTATCCATTCGTTTGGGAGAACAAAAGCGTGATGAAGCCAGCAAGGTTTTGGGGACATCACTTCTCATGATTGCTTTTATCGCAACATTTATTGTTGCATTGGCTTTCCTCATAAAACGACCGCTTTTAGAAGCGTTTGGTGCAACGGATGAAACCATTGGCTATGCAAATGATTATCTTAACATCGTATTGTTTGGCACTTTTTTTACAATTCCCGGATTCTCGATGAATAACATGATCAGAAGCGAAGGGAATGCACGGGTTGCGATGGTATCCATGTTAATCAGTGCTGGTGCCAACATTGTGCTTGATTATCTTTTTATTGTTGTTTTTCAGTGGGGAGTGAAAGGCGCTGCCTGGGCCACGGTTATTTCAATGTTTATTCTACTCCTATGGGTTTTGCTATATTTCACCAGAGGCCAGAGTGTGATTAAACTTCATTTAAAAAACATTGTTTTCGATGCTGCCATTGCCAAGGGAATTTTGGCGATCGGAATGGCTCCCTTTGCCATGCAGATCGGTTCCAGTCTGGTGCAAGGCTTTCTGAATACTTTGCTGATAAAACATGGAGGAGATCTGGCCGTTGGCGCAATGAGCATTATTATGAGCGTAATCATGATGATCATCATGACCGTTGTTGCACTCAATATGGCGGCTCAGCCCATTGTGGGCTATAATCACGGGGCAAAAAAGCACCATCGCGTGAAAGAGGCTGTCAGTATCTCAGTCATCGCATCCTCCCTCATTTGTCTGGTCGCCTGGATCGTTGTGGAACTTAATCCCACACCCATTGTCCATCTTTTTAACCGGGACAATGCCGATCTCACGGACTTGTCAGTTAAGGGACTTCGGATTGTGATCTCTGCTTTACCGATTATCGGTTTTCAGGTTGTTGCGGGAAACTATTTCCAGGCAGTGGGGAAGGCTAAAACTGCGATGGCCCTGACACTGCTGCGTCAGGTCTTTGTGCTGATCCCTCTCCTGTTTATACTGCCGCGTTTCATGGAGCTGGATGGTGTTTTGTACAGCATGCCACTTTCGGATACCATATCAGCATTGGTTGTATTCTTTTTTATGCGCAAAGAATTAGGCCGGGTAAACGCACTCATACAAAAAGAAAGCAGGGGTTGAAATTTGCCAAATCAAGCCTCATCAAGCAAATCCGGCCTTAAGCGTTTCGTCCGTTCCATAGCTTGTTCCATCTCCCACTCAGCAATCCTAGCCTCATGCCCCGAAAGTAGGATCTCCGGCACTTTCCATCCTCTGAAGTCGGCCGGCCGGGTGTAAATGGGTGGAGAAAGCAGATTGTCCTGAAAACTGTCAGAAAGCGCAGACTGCTCATCAGAGAGTACACCCGGGATTAAACGAACAACTGCATCTGCAATAACAGCAGCAGCAAGTTCACCTCCTGTCAGAACATAGTCCCCAATTGAAATCTCTTTTGTTATGAACTTATCCCTGATTCGTTGATCGATACCTTTGTAATGACCGCATAATATAATTATATTCTCTGCCATAGATAAGTTATTGGCAGTCTTCTGATTAAAACGTGGTCCATCCGGTGTTGTAAAGATAACCTCATCATAGGTTCGTTCAGCTTGTAACATCTCGATACACTTCACCACTGGCTGTAGCTGAATCACCATTCCGGCACCGCCGCCAAATGCGTAATCATCAATGCGATGATGTTTGTCATCCGAAAAATCTCTCAATTGATGAAAATGATATTCAGCCAAACCTTTTTCAGCAGCTCTTTTTAGAATTGAATTCTCAAATGTTCCGGTGATCAGCTCAGGTAAAACCGTTATAATATCAATGCGCATATGTTTCAAAATTTATGCAAAGGTAACAATTCCGTTTTTTCATCATATATAATATAGGACTCTTTGATCCGAAGATCTGAGGATTGGGAATTGACGGGATCAGAGCAATCGTTAAGGTTTATGTCCAGGTGTGAAAATTTAATATAAAAAGTCAATGCTGTTGAATTCTGCGGGATTATTTACGCTTTTTTTGTATCTTTAGATTAAGCGACTCAAAACAGGAATGAATACGAGTTGATGATGGGGATTTATTTAAAAACTTAAATCTTTAGGATATGAAAGACAGACTGATAACTGTAGCGACCCACACCTACGAAAAGGCCCAATTGATAAAAATGGAACTGGAGGCTGCGGGCATTGAGTGTTTTTTAAAAAACATCAATCTGATTCAAGGTGCATTTACCGGAGGTGTGAAAGTTCGAATCCATGAAAACGAATTAGATAAGGCCCTTGAGATTATCGAACAAATCAATGAATCACTGTTTTCTTTCAAAAAAGAAAACAAACCGGATCGCGTGGTACTGCTTCCCGTTGATTTTTCGGAGCATTCCAACAAGGCATGTTTATTCGGGATTGATGTTGGTGCTCATTTAAATGCAAAAGTAATCCTCTTTCATACTTTTTTCAGTCCCTTAATCAATACCCTTCCGTTCTCAGAAACATTCTCCTATGATATCAACGTTGACAAAACACTGAAAGAAATCAGGGAGAAAGCCGATCAGGATATGGCAAAGCTTATAAAAAAGCTAAAGAAAAAAATGGAATCCGGAGAAATACCAAAGGTAAAACTGTATAAAATAATTCGTGAGGGTGTCCCTGAGGAAGAAATTATTTCTTATTCAAAACACAAACCTCCACTTGTAATTATCATGGGAACCCGAGGGCTGAACAAAAAAAACAGCGATCTCATTGGCAGTGTTACTGCAGAGGTGCTCGAGCGCGCAAAAGTTCCTGTGCTGGCAATTCCTGAAGAATGTCCACACAATCAACTCAAAAAAATCCACAATCTGGGCTATGTAACAAAATTTGACCAATATGATTTTGAAGCCATCGATCGCCTCATGAATATCGTTGGAAAATTAGAT
>JBFHER010000250.1:0-5897 GCA_041584055.1 Bacteroidales bacterium | reverse complement strand
GGCAAAATTTACCATGTCCCAGTTTATTAGAAAGTAAGCACAAAAGTTGAGTTCTTTGATTACCTTCAGTTCTCGTTCCATGCGCTCAAGTACTTGCTTTGAAGGATGATCGCCAAAGCGGTATTTCAATCCATTCTCACACTCCGCACGTATAAGTTCATAATCTTCACCTGCAGATCCGGTGTAACATTGCTTGTTCTTAGGGGTTTTAAAATCAAAATGAATGTCACATTGTTCAAGCAAAGCCTTGGCATTCTCCAACAGAAAAGGATATTTCGCATAAACAGATGAAAGCTCTTGCGGCGTTAACATGATCTCATCCTGCGGTGCTTCTTCTGTTTTAGGGAGTTTACTCAGCAAAACATTGTTATCAATTGTCCGAAGCAAACGATGCACATTAAAATCACGTTTATGCCGAAACGTGACCGGGGCCTGAGCAACGAGTTTTTCGGGTTGATGTCTCCACTCTGTAAAAATCATCTTGGGAATATCTGATGGACGGACACCAATAAACTCGTGTGGCATTAAATCTCTCGGGGAGGTTTTATCAAATGGATAGATGATGAAACATCTTTTAAATTCCGGTGCAGTTTCATCAAATTTAACTCCTCCATGGAGATAAGCACTCAGGTGTTCGTTGAGTTCCTGATAACCCTCATTGTTTTTAGCGATACCAACGTACTTTTGCTGGGCGCCATTTCGGAAATCGATACCAACAACAGGTTTCATCCCGCCTTCTTTGCTCAGACGAACAAAATCGAGCACCGCAGAAGTGCTATTTACATCTGTGAGAGCCAGAACATGGTGCCCTTTGGAATTGCTTTCCTCCAACAACTGTTCAATGGAAAGCGTTCCGAATTTATAGCTAAAATATGTGTGGTTGTTTAAAAGCACCCTGGTTGTTTTACGACTTTAAAAGTATAAAAAAATGCCATGAGTGCTTGATTAAGTTTCAGCCCATAACGTACTTGAAGCTTTAAAAAAACACTTCCGTGCTAACTCCGGATAAAAACTGCTTTAATAATTTCTTTTGTCATGGTAGGATTTTCTTTGAGTCTTCGGGTGCAATAACCAAACCAGTCCTGCCCATAAGGAACATATACTTTCATTTTATAACCTTGATTTACAACTTCTTCCCTTAATATTGGTGTTACCCCGAGAAGCATCTGAAACTCAAAAAGGTGATGCGGCGTTTCATACATCTGTAACATCTCGATTGCTTTCTCTACCAAAAACCGATCGTGGGTTGCAATGCCAACATAAAATCGTTTTTTAAGCATGAATTCGAGTAGCATCAGGAAATTGCTCCGTACTTCCTCAAAACCTTGATATGCATGCGCTTCGGCTTCCAGGTAAATACCTTTGCAAAGCCTTATGTTTATCGGATGTTCTGGCGTGTGGAGTTTGGCCAGGCCGATTAAATCATCCATGGATCGTCGCATGTATGCCTGAATTACAAGACCAACCGAATCGGGGAATTCTTTAAATAATTTCTTAAATAAAGAAATCTCCTTGCCAGTACATGCTGAATCCTCCATGTCGATGCGCACAAAATTATGATATGATTTAGCTTGTATCACAATTTCACGAACAATCTGATAACACTGTTCTTCATCAATCAATAAACCAAAAGAGGTTGGTTTTAAGGATAAGTTGCCATTAATGCCGTGCTTATCCATATGTTCAATAATCTCGAAATATGACGCTTTGTTGACCAGTACCTGCTCCATATCTGTTACAAATTCCCCCAGGTGATCAATGGTTACAATGATTCCGGCCGCATTTAATTCAGTAGAAATGCGCATCGCATCAGCCAGTGTGCTACCGGCAACATATTTCTTTGAAAACTGCCATACAAATTGCTTTGGAAAGTAAGGTAGTATGTTTGATATGAATTTATTAATCATGTCCCAAATCGTTTTTTACCATATGCAAGATAAGTCCGGACTTGTACCGTTAAAATGATGTTTCTCAAATTTTTAGTACGAAAAACATGACTTTTATCAAACAAAGCATATTGAATAATTCAAAAATGATTATACTTGCGTTGTTATGTTTTCAGAATTAAAACCATCCAAAGTCCTGCTTGCTGTGCTTATTTTGGTGACTGTTCAAATAAGTCATCCGGTGAAGGCATACGATTTTGAAAAATCGCTAACGAACTACTGGCAAGGCGACACCATTGCCAATACCTACCCTTTCAATGAAAAAAACGGAGGCATTGATCTTTCCCCTCGCACATTTCGAACAAATGAGCTGAATTACTATTCCTTCATTTTGAAAGACTTTAAAGATGTGATCATCTCTCCTTTTGAATGGCGGGCCAACGATTGGATGAAGGTTGGAATTCTTGCAGCGGGGACTGGCCTGCTCATTGTTTTTGATGATCACATTTACGACTTTATTCAGGATCAGAAAACGCCGTTTACCCGATTCATCACAAAATTCCCTTTGGAACCTTTCGGTCATTATGCCGGTTACAGCGCATTAGCAGGCATGTATGCCTACGGCCATTTTGCAAAAAAAGGCAGACCCCAGGCAACCGCTCTTCTAGCCACAGAGAGCTATTTGATTGCCAGTTTAATCGTGCGTTTGCCCAAATTTGTCTTCGGGCGGACCAGACCGGATGGCGCCAGTCCAGCCGATCCCTGGGATTGGCAGGGACCAGGCGGAGGAAGTTCATTTTGGTCAGGACATACCACCGCGGCATTTGCTCTTGCCGGAACCATTGGGGAAATGTACAAGGATAAACTGGGGGTTCAAATCACTGTGTATTCGCTGGCCACTCTGGCGGGTATCTCCAGAATCCATGATAAAAAGCACTGGGCAAGTGATGTACTTGTAGGAGCTGTGGTTGGCACTGTCATTGGCAAACTGGTCGTTAAAAACTACAAATCCAGAGCATTGAAATTAATGCCCCTTGTAACTCCTGAGCAACAATCATTAAAAATTTCTTATACTTTTTAAGAACTTGACTTTTACGCATGTTTTATAAAGAAATCAACCATTAAATTTGTTGTTTTAATGTGAAACCGCTAAAACCATAATAAGGTTGAAGCACATAATTTTAAAATCCTACTTTCGAATGCAAAAGAGACTAAGTATAAATGTCAATTCAGAAACCGGCATCCTGAGAGATGTAATTCTACATACACCCGGGAAAGAAGTTGAAAATATGACACCGGACAACGCTAAGCGTGCTTTGTACAGCGACATCTTAAACCTGTCGGTGGTTCAGGAGGAATATCGGGAATTTGAAGAGGTCCTAAAAAAAGTGACCAAGGTTCACTATGTGAGAGATCTTCTTGAACAGGTCATTGAAGAAAAGGAGATCAGGAATCATTTAATCTCCGACATCTGTAATTCTGAAGGACAAACGGAGTTAAAAGAAGAATTAAGATCGCTTTCTCAAACAGCGTTGACCAAAACCCTGTTCGAAGGTTTGCCCTTACGTATGGATTGCATCTCAAATTTTTTGGGGGATGAGCGTTTTGCCCTGCAACCGCTTCACAACTTCTTTTTTACGCGTGATGCAAGCGTTTCAGCCTGGAACAGCGTTATAATTTCCCGCATGGCAAATCAGGTTCGGGAACGGGAAACACACATCATGAACACAATTTTTAATCATGCCTTTTCCACCAAGGTAATTCGCCCTTCAAAAAGCTTAAACTTTCCAGCAGGGGCAACATTGGAGGGTGGTGATATTTTAATTGCAGCTCCCAACGTAGTGCTCTTTGGCATTGGCAAACGGACAAGCCCCAAAGGTGTTGATTTCCTAATTAATCAATTCATTCAGGGACGAAAAGAACCCTTTCACATCATCGTGCAGGAACTCCCCGAATCGCCGGAATCTTTTATACATCTCGACATGGTATTTACCTTTCTGGATCAAAACAGGTGCATGGTATATGAGCCCCTGTTGCTAAAAAGAAATAAGTTCCAGACAATCCACATGGTAGTTGATCCATCCGGAAAAAAGACAATCAACACGGAAGAAAATATTCTGACAGCATTGGAAAAAGTTGGTCTTTCATTAAAACCCTTGTTCTGCGGCGGAAGAAAAGACGAATGGATTCAGGAGAGAGAGCAATGGCACAGTGGTGCCAATTTCTTTGCATTTGCTCCTGGCAAAGTTATTGGATATGCACGCAATGTGTATACGGTAGAAGAATTATCAAATGACGGTTTTGAAATTATCAAAGCAGCCGATGTCATTTCGGGCGCCTCAGACATCCATGTATTAAAAAAATGCATGGTAACCCTCGAAGGAAGTGAACTTGCCCGAGGAGGAGGTGGTGCACGTTGTATGAGCATGCCCGTGTTTCGAGACGATTATTGATCCAATAAAATCACCTGTTGCTTAGATGTATGCGCTTACTTTTAATCTGCGCAAGACACCTAAACATTATGATTTTTCGGAAAATGTAAAAGCATTCTGTTCTAATATTAATGAATTGAGCAAATCTGTTTCAATTAAATCAGGTTTTATTTATTTCGAAACACCCCATCCTTAAGCATCAAACGTTCATCAAAGACGAAACGGCTTGATAACATAAGTATGCCACTTAAATTCATGATTGACATTACAAAAATTGCTAATACAATGACCAGCTGATACTTGATGGCTAGGGATGGGTCCTGTCCTCCTAAAATTTGCCCGGTAAGAACCCCTGGCAGGGAAATCAATCCCATGATTGCTGTTTGTCCAATCAATGGATTAATGGCAGTTTTGATGGCATCACGTTTAAAAGGCAGTGTCGCTTCCGAGTGACTTGCACCGTTAGCAAGGGCATAACGATACAGGGTCTGCTCTTTTTTATAAGCATTGAAATAGGTACTCATTGCCACCACATTGCTTCTTAAGCTGTTTCCAATAAGCATGCCAATGATGGGAATCAGGAAACGGGCATCAAACACGTTGTTTGGATTGATGACAATGAAAATAAACCAGATGGATGTAAAACCAATACTCACGGCCATGGCAATGGTCACCGGCAAATACATGAGTTTATAATTTAAACCACTTCGTTTAATAATTGTCCCTGTTGCAAGAAGTATCATGGTAAGTGCCCAAATAATATTTACAAGATTACTCTCCAGATTGAAAAGAAACTCAAGGTAGATTCCCACAAAAAACAATTGCAAGGTCATTCTGGCAATTGACAGCAAAGACGCTTTTAACAAACCTGTTTTAAAGTAAGCGATGATGATGAAAGGAATGACCAGTGCCAGATATCCCAGGGTCAAGTTAATCCAATGTATGTCAACAATTTTATTCATTTATCAGGTCAAGATTTAATACACTGTCGGTTTTGTCAATCCAGTACTGATCATGTGTTGCAGCGATCACCGTTTGATTTTTTAAACCAATAAAATAATCCGCAACGATCTTACGCACATTCTTATCGAGCGAAGAAGTTGGTTCATCCAGGAGCAACAGAGGTTTCTTTTGAAGGACACATGAGATAAGCAAGAGGCGCTGTTTCTCGCCACCGGAGATCTCACTTGTTTTTTTTCCAAGGATTGATTTTTCCAAACCAAATTTTTCCAGAAGAGAATTAATTTCATGCTGTTCTGGGCGCTTGTCCTTGTTCACCGTAAAATTAAACGGGTACAACACCAGCTCCTCAACAGTATCAATTTGCAGAGACAAATCCTGAGGTAGCCATGCTATTGATTTTCTTAAACCTGTAAAATCTCCATCACTCAGAATCTGTTCATCCACTTTTAAGGCACCTTCCGAGGCTCTTACAAAGCCTAATAAAAGGTTCAGAAAACTGGATTTCCCCCTTCCGGAAGAACCCGACACAGAGAGTTTATGCCCCTGAGGAATTTGAATAGAGAGCTGATCCAGAATTACCTTATTATTGAAACTCAGAGAAATATTTTCAAGATGC
>JBFHER010000249.1:0-5906 GCA_041584055.1 Bacteroidales bacterium | reverse complement strand
GTCCACTTGAGCAGTTGGGATCTTGTGACACTGACATCCATTTTGAGCATGTCTAAACCCCGGTACAGGCGATCCATGTGGTAAGCAAAAAATGGAATGGTAACCCCATTTGAACGCATTGTCTCAAAGATGCCATCCCCATACAGAAAGCCCCGATTTGCTGCATCCAGTTTAAATTGTGATTCAGGAATCAATTCCCCATTAAAGCTGATATGACGTGTTTTACTTCTCAATGCGTTTCAATAATTTTTTTGCACCATGGCAATATGGATTCGTTGGCGTCTATTTTTACAGTTCTTAGTCCGGATCGTTCACCAGCCTGGATGTCTTTCACATTGTCCCCGATCATCCAGCTCCGGGTTCGATCGATCTTGTATTTTGAAATTGCCTTCTCGATGTTCAGGTTTCCCGGTTTTCTGCAAAGACACTTCTCATTATTGCTGTGATGAGGACAGTAATAAATATCGGTTAAACAAATTCCCTCAGCTTTTAAAAGGGAATGAAGCTTTTGATGAACCGCATCAACATCCTGATGCGTGTATTCCCCTTTCGAAATTCCGCCCTGATTTGAAATGACAATCAGAAGAAAATCATTGTCGGAGAGTAGCTTTAAGCCCTCAGTCACGCCCTCATTTAATACAAAATCCTCCGGTTTGTAAATGTAGTAGTGACCTTCATCACTATTGATTACGCCGTCTCTGTCTAGAAATACAGCCTTTTTCATAGATGTTAAAATGAAAATGAAAGTAAACGGTCAAAAAAGATGGTTATGGCTTTTGGTTCGATGAGGATCGGGAAGATGAAGCCATAAACTGCTCCCCAAAGGTGTGCATCGTGACCGATATTGTCTGTTCCTTTGTTCGACATGCGAATGGAGTAATACAAATAGCCTACGGCAAAAAGTATCCCCGGAATCGGGATCACGCCAAACAATAAAAGTAAATTCCATGGGTCAAAAAAGACAGATGCAAACAGAACCGCAGAAACTGCACCTGAGGCACCTAAAGCATTGTACCCGGGATTGTCCTTGTGCTTGTAGAACGAATAAATAGAAGCTAAAGGAATGGCCGACACATAAAGCATCATGAAATTAAAAGGGCCATTCACCCCAAGGTGATAACTAAAATCATTTTGTAAAGCAGTTCCAAATGACCAAAGAACGAACATGTTTATTAAAAGGTGCATCCAGTCTCCGTGCACCAAACCATGCGTGATAAACCGATAATATTGTTTTCGGTGATATACCTGATATGCATTAAACCACAATCGGTACATCATTCCTTTGTCATTGAACGAAAGGATTGAAACAAGCACTGTTATAGCAATAATTATTGTAAGCATAGACTTTATTCAAGTAAGTGGTCGCCCCATTGCTGACCATCAAATTCGTATGTATGTTTAAAACCAGCCGCTTTCAAGAGATCCCTTGCTGGCAAATATGCATGATCCATCATGTCTGGTTGATGTGTGTCAGAGTTGATGGTGATTTTGTTGCCCAAACGATGCATTTCCTTGAAAAAGGATTGATGGGGATAAAAGAATCCTAATTTTTCAAAGGATTTTGTGTTAATCTCAACGATGAGATCTAGCTGTTTGGCCAACTCTAACAAAGAAATAATTTCGTTCCTGTACCAGTTGTCGTTACAATCGATAAAGTGATTGCCATGTTGATAAATTTTATCGATGTGACCAACAATGTCAAAACCCTTTTCAAGCATCATTTCTGCTGACACCTCGGTGAAACGACGAACCATTTTTTTTGGATCAGCATTAAAAATTGTTTTGTATCCGTTGATGAAATACTCCAATGCTCCGTCAATGGCCCAATGCTCACCATTGTCAAACCCGTCCAGGAAATGAATAGATGCAATTAGGTAATCCGTTTTTGCCTGTTGAATAAGCTCAGAATGAACACCGCAAACATTTGGAATGTAATCCACTTCCAGACCGGTAAAAAGTTGGATGGATTCGTGATATTTATTTTTAAGCTCACTGATCTTTGCCAAATAGGCATCCAGTTTCTCAAGCTTCATGCTCCAGACAGTCTCAACCGGTATGGGGGCATGAGATGAGAATCCCAGGGTATCAAATTTTTTTTCAATGGCAGCAAGTACAAAATCTTCCGCTTCTGCCCGTCCGTCACAAAATGTGTTATGACAATGATAATTGGTCCAACGCATAATCTTTCTTTTCAGCTTTCAAAGGTAAAAAAAAAGAGCCCCCGTTTCGAGTGCTCTTTCAAATTAATATGATTTGATTTTAATTCTTTTCAAAATCCTTACATGCATTGTATATGCCATCGAACAGTTCTTTAATATCTTTCGCGGCAGTTGCTGAAAATGCAATTCTGAACACATTGTTCAGATTGATAATGCCAATGCTGTATTTGTCAATCAGAATCTGACGAATCGCTTCTCCATCCAGACCATCCTTTAAGCTCACACACATAAAGTAGCCCGAATTGTAGGGAAGTGCCTTGAAATAGGCATCATATTTCCCATCCTTTAATGCTTCTTTTACAGCATCGTAGCGCGCTTTCATAATTACGTATTTCGATGCTTTTTCTGAGGCATAAGTCTCGGAGTTAAATGCCTGTAACAACAGCGATTGAGAGATGTTTGCAGCATTTGAAATGTTGCCACGAACGGCTCCGGCTGTTTTGGCTTCAAGTGCTTCGTACAATGCAGCATCACCACCTTTTATCCCGTAGGTAATAAATCCAACACGAAATCCCCAAACGTAATCTTCTTTGGTTGGGCCATCAACTTTAACAGCCAATACATTGTCGTGCAAATTACATAGGTAAGAAAAAATGGATTGTTCTTCTATGCCTTCCTCATAAACCAGTCCGAAATAAGCATCGTCAGTTACGGCAACGATTTTCTTACCGGCTTCAGCAGCTTCTTTTACAACTTCAACAATTGCTTTGATCTCTTCTGTTGTTGGTGTGTAACCCGTTGGGTTATTTGGGAAGTTCAGAATGACAACTTTCTTATCCCCCGGTTCGTTCATTTTTGCTCTTAAGGCCTCAATGTCAAATCCACCATCTTTAAACAAATTGAATTGCGCCATTTTAGCACCATAAGCATTGGCAAGAATCAGATTATAATTTCCCCAAAATAAATTGGGAACAATCATCTCTTCTCCCTCATTCAAAAACATGTAACCCACCATGCTGATGCCATGCGTCAAGGCATTTGAAACAACAGGCAAACTTAAAGCTTGATCTCCAATTGCGGGATTCTTCTGATAAATCATTTCCTTCCAGCGTTTTCGGATGTCCGGACGACCAAAGCTTGGGGCATAAGGAAATGTCAGCGAGGGATCCAGATTTATTTTTGAAGCGATACTCTCTAAACGCATGGGACTGCCATCATCTTCAACGGCTGCACCAATGGTTGCATTTATGCGAGTTCCTTTTGCCTCTGCTGTCTGGCCAAGAATTCCTTTTTTAGGGAAAAAAATGTTTTTTCCCCTTTCTGATAGCAACTCAAAAACAGTTGCATTTTTTTCTAATATAACATCATTTAATGTTTGTGCCTGCGGATTCATAAATTATGTAATTTAACTGTTTTATTCTCTTTTCAACTTGTTGCAAAAATAGAACTTTTGATTAACAACTGCAATGTAAAACACCATAAATTAACGATTTGCGAGCATTGATTAAACGCGCGTATTTAAAGTTTAAAAATATCAAAATGACAATTAAATAGCCTGTTTGCCAATGTTTATTTTACAAATTGCCAGAATCATCACTTTTAAGAACTTATTTAGACTTTACATAAACTGCAATTGTAAAGATTTACGCAGCGATGATTTTTGCGGAGGGTAAAATTCTTTAATACATTTGTTGATTCATCAAATTAGAGTTTTCAATGAAAAAAAATAAATTATTCCGTTCTGCTTTTGTCTTCATTGTGCTTGTTTTGATTGTTGTTGCCGGGAGTGTTGTTTCTTGTAACAAAACACCTCAGCAAACAGTCGAAAGTGAGGGTGTCTATGCGGGCTCTGAGTCATGTAAGATGTGTCACGAGCGGTTTTATGAGTTGTGGGAACCTTCCCATCACGGAAAAGCAATGCAGCCAATAACTGCGGCTTTCCTGAAAGATGAAATTGTACCACATGATAAGTGGGAATATGTTGGTGGCATGTATTACAAAGTTGTATTCGAGGGTGATTCAATTTTTTACCTTGAATCTTCTGAGCCTGATGGAGACGTAGCGCGTAAATTGCCCGTTGTATGGGCTTTGGGTGGGAAGAATGTTTATTACTTCCAAACACCCTGGGAGGGAGGTCGTTTACAAACCCTTCCACTCGCTTATGATTTAAATAGAAATGAGTGGTACAACAACCCCTCAAGCGGCGTCCGTCATTTCGATGATCCAATGGTGCAGGATTCTGCGGTGGAGTGGACCCATTCCTTGTTTACTTTTAACACCACCTGCCATAGTTGCCACGTCAGTCAACTGGAGAAAAATTACAACGAGGAGACAAATGAATATCACACCATATGGAAAGAGCCCGGGATTAACTGTGAGACATGTCACGGTCCGAGTCAGAAGCATGTTGAGGTGTGCATGGAAGCGGCCAAAAAAGGTGTGGAGCCAGAAAATCTAGAAATCATCATGACAAGCAAATTCACAAAAGAAGAACACAATTCTTCCTGTGCTCCCTGTCATGCAAAAATGTCCCCTGTTACCGGATCTTATCCTCCTGCTGAAGATTTTTACGATCACTTCGATTTGATAGGAATGGAGAATCCGGATTTTTATCCTGATGGTCGCGATCTTGGTGAAAATTACACGATGGGAACATGGGAACAAAGCAAGTGTCTGGAAAGTGATAACATGCATTGTGTGGTTTGTCATACTTCCAGTGGACGATACAGGTTTAAGAATGTTGAGAATCCAAATATGGCTTGTGCCTCATGTCACGCAGATAATGTGACTAATTTTGAAGCACATACACATCACAAGGACAACGGTGAGGTTTTATGTGTTTCATGTCATATGCCAAAAACTGAATTTGCCCGGATGATTCGCAGCGATCACTCCATGCGACCGCCAATGCCTGCAGCAAGCATAAAATTTGGTTCTCCTAATGCCTGTAATATCTGTCATGATGATAAGTCAAATGAATGGGCAAACAAGCATGTTACAGAATGGAAAGGCAAAGATTATCAGGAGGAGACGCTTTATTACGGGCAGTTGGTGAAGGAAGGGCGTGCCAATAATTATGCGCGTTTGGACGAGATGTTGAAAATGATTGAAGAAGAGCGCCCGAATGCCTTCTTTGCTGCGTCGATGATACGCATACTTCAGGGGAATGACAGTGAAAAGAAATGGCCTGTACTTAGAAAATTGGCGATTGATAGCGAACACCCCATGGTGCGTTCGGCAGCGGTGAATAGTCTGGACATAAATGTTACGCCTGAGACAAAAGAAATATTGATACAGGCTGCTCAGGACAAAATACGATCCGTACGAGTTGGTGTGGGAGCAGCGCTTGCTGCTTTCCCGGAGGATATGTTTACTGCTGATGAGATGCCATTTCGCAAGAAAGCATTCGAAGAATATAAAGCATCCATTACCGCACGACCAGATAGTTGGTCGTCCCATTACAACAGAGGGAATTTTGAATATCGTCTGGGAGAAATGCAGGAGGCATTAAAATCCTTTGAAAAGGCCTCAATGCTTGAGCCGGAAGTGATTGGTCCTTATGTGAATGCAAGTTTGATTCACAGTGTTCAGGGGAACCACATGAAAGCAGATGCTTCATTGCGAACTGCATTGGAACTTGATCCGGACAACGCAGCCGTTAATGTGAACTATGGTCTTTTAATGGGAGAAATGAACCGTTTCGATGAGGCAAAAAAAGCATACCTGAAAGCACTTGAATCTGATCCG
>JBFHER010000248.1:0-5916 GCA_041584055.1 Bacteroidales bacterium | reverse complement strand
TCTGCTGCCATCATGGCACAGGATGCAGCACCTGCTTCAAAGTGGGTCTACAAAGGACAAACAGGTCTGAATTTCACGCAAACATCTTTTACCAACTGGTCTTCCGGTGGTGAAAACTCCTATTCCCTGGTTTGGAATGGCAACTTTGCTTTGGACTATAAAGGAGAAAAAGCGGCCTGGAACAACAACCTGGATCTGGGCTATGGATTAACAAAACAAGGAGAACAGGACATTCGAAAAATGGTGGATAAGATTAACTTCCTAACCAAGTATAGTTTGAATGGTTTTAACGACAAGTGGCGTTATACAGTTCTGTTGAACTTCAAGTCTCAGTTCACTGATGGATTCGAATACAAGGCATCGGATTTAAATGTGCTGACATCAACCTTCCTTGCTCCAGGATACCTTACCGGTTCGTTTGGTATTGAATATTTAGGCAGTGATAAACTTAAAATATTCATCTCTCCTGCTTCACAGAAAACGACTTTAATCTCAGAATCTTATTACGACAAGAGAGCTGAGAACAGAGCATATAATTTGATAAATGGTGAATTTAGTGGCGAAGGAGAGCGATTTGAACCTAGCGAGTCGGACATTGCAAATGCTGAAGCAGAGTTGTCAACTACCACTAATTATGGTTTAAAATGGCGTGAGAACTCCAAGCTAGAAATTGGTGCATTGGCACAAGTTATTTATGATCATCCCGAAATTATAAAAAATGTTGGGTTTAAAACCAGACTCGATCTTTTCTCTGCCTACAATAACATTGATAAGGTGGATGTGGACTGGGAAGTATGGTTAACCTTCAAAGTTAATGAGTTCCTATCTATGAATATTAACACTCAGCTGATTTATGATGATGATATTAAATTCTTAGAAGAAGGAACAACAAATAACTATGTTACTAAAATCCAATTCCGCGAGATGTTTGGCATTGGTGTGGTTTACACATTTAAATAATGCATATACATCAACAACTGATAATTAATAAACACGCAATTAAAACAAACAAGCCAAAAGGAAATTGACACAAACAGGTGCAAAAGAACAGAAAAAAGGCGTAACCAATAATCATCTTCATGCCTTGATTCTTGTATCTTGTATCTTATATCTTGATTCTTATGTCTTGATTCTTATGTCTTGATTCCTTGTGTCTTATGTCTTGATTCTAAATTTTAAAAACATGAATAAATTATTTATTATTGCCTTTGTTGCATTTTTTGGACTGGCAACAGCCAATGCACAGGACTACCAAACAAGTGTCGGATTTAGAGGTGGTTATGGTGCCGGGGTAAGCATCAAACACTTTTTAAACGAAACAAATGCTGTTGAAGGAATTGCTGCATTTCGTTATCATGGTTTTAAAGCAACCGCCCTCTACGAAATTCACAAGGGACGTGTTGCCGACGTGGAGTACCTGAACTGGTATTTTGGGGGTGGTGCCCATGTGGGGATTGCCGACAACGACTGGTCGTACTATAAAGACTGGAACAGTCATATTTATGCCGGACTGGATGCAATTCTCGGTGTGGAGTACACATTTACTGAGTTTGATCTTCCATTCAACGTCAGTCTTGATTTTAAACCAGGCTTTAACATTGGATACCGTTTTCTATCGGTGGACGAAGTTGCATTTTCAATTCGTTACAATTTCAGATAGGGTCTTATCCCTTTACAATAACAGGAGGCTGCCCATAAAAAGGACAGCCTCTTTTTTCAGCAGACGGATGACATTGATTTTTTTTTACCTTTAGCTAAAAATATACGATGCGACTGAAATGGAAGACACCCATCGAATTTAAGATGGATGAATCAACTGTATTTGATATTGGAAATTCTAAAATTACGGTTCAACGAAAAACAGGCCGTTGGCAAATTGAGCATGAGAACATCAAACTGTCTCAATTGATAAAAAAGGATGCACCTAAAAACATCTATGCGAGTGAAAAGGCAGTGATTCATATCGTACCGGCACTCCCCCCGCTACCCGTTGTATTAAAATCGAATGATAAAATATACTTAATGCCCCGGGAAAAAATGAATCTCTTTGTTCCTGTTCCTGTTTGGGTGCAATTTTACGGTCCCAAAGTAAAACAGGAAGGCTTGATGTGTGAATTTGCATCTGACCACCTGAGTGACACCTGGTTTGGGGAGCCACAGTCTGGCGAAAAAGCGTATTCAATTCACTTTAATGATTCCTTTTTCGAAAATCGTACACTCAATCAACTTACCATCCAATGCCCGGTTGAGATACACAACAACTCAGACGAGAAGCTTGAATTCCATCGTTTTGCTCTACGTGTATTTCATTTATCGGTGTTTCAAACCGAGGATGGTTTTAAGAGCAACAAGACCAAAATCGTTTATACCGGGGAGGAGCAAATTAGTGATATTCATTACGATAAAAAGCAGATTCCAAAAAACCAGCAACTCATCAATCCTCCAAGAACAGAAGCAGGATCAAAATTTCTGGGACGCAGCTTCTCATTCTCAACCAAACCTGCAATTTTCAGTTAATTATGGAAGCACTAAAAAATATAAACTGGCCCGCAGGGATCAGCGCCGATAAGATCATTAACATCGGTCTCATCATACTCTTTTCGTACCTGATAATACAAATTCTTGTACTACTCATAAAAAGAACCAAAACCAAAGTGTTGAATCCCACCTCACGCATGGTTATCAGCAACTGGATTACTTACATCGGTGTTTTCATCGTTATCCTGATGGTATTTCGGGAACTAAAAATTGACCTTACGCCTCTTCTGGGTGCTGCAGGAATCATTGGTATTGTGGTGGGAGTTGCCTCTCAAACAAGCCTTGGTAACATCATCAGCGGCATCTTTCTTGTGTCAGAAAAATCATTTGAAGTGGGAGAACTGATCCGTGTGGGAGAAAAACTCGGGGTTGTTTATTCAATTGATCTGCTTTCGGTCAAACTAAAAACTATGGATAACCTGCTCATTCGCATACCTCATCAAACCCTGATTACCACTGATATGGTTAACATATCCAGATTCCCAATTCGACGCATGGACTTTGAGCTCAGCGTTGCCTACAAGGAAGATCTTGGTAAAGTGAACGACATTTTAAAATCCATTGCCAAAGAAAGTCCCATTTGCCTTGATGAGCCCGAACCACTCATCCTGTTTAAGAATTTTGGTGATTCAGGCATAGAAATTCTTTTTGGCATTTGGTTTGAAAGAAGCAGTTATGCCCTGGTAAAAAATTCAGTGTTCAGAGCTATAAAAGAACGTTTTGATGAAGAAAACATTGAGATCCCATTCCCTCATGTTACCCTGTATACAGGTGAAGCAACAAAACCGTTCCCTGTTCGCACCGAGAGCACTTCAACCAAATCCAAATAACACAGCATGGCAAGATATCTCAAAATAAAAAAGGAATCCATCGGTCTTGCTCCGGATTCACTGGTGTTTAGAGGTGAGAAAAAGCATGACAATGTTCGCATCCGGTTGATTGATTACGATTCATCTACACTTGTGGAACAGGAAGTCAACGATATCTCCGTGATAGCACCATATTTGGCCAGCAAATCCGTTTCCTGGCTTAACATAGATGGACTGCACGATGAGGATATCATGAAAGACCTGTCCAGTGAACTTAATCTGGATAAGATGCAGATTTCTGATGTTTTGAACACGCATGCCAGACCCTTCATCCGCGAATACAAGGATTCAATTTTCATTTCTTTGAAGATGCTTCAGATCGATGTTAAAACGCATGTGGTAAAGGCTGAAAACTTTGTGTTGATCCTCAAGGAGAAAATGCTGATCACTTTTCAGGAACAGGTGGGTGATGTTTTCGAACCTGTTAGAAACCGCCTGAGAAACAACAAACGGTTGATTCGAAATTCAGGCCCTGATTACCTTGCTTTTTCATTGATGGATGTAATCATCGATCATTACATCTACATTATTAGTCTTTTAGGTGAACGCATCGAATCGCTGGACGACAAACTGAGCACTAAATCGTCGAATGACCTTCTGGTTGAAATGAATGCACTAAAGCGGGAGTTAAACTACCTGCGCAAATGTATTTTACCCGCAAAAGAGATGCTCAATGCCTTATATAAAACGGAAATGGATCTATTCATGGATGAAAACGTTGTCCATTTTCGCGAATTACAGAATAATTTCACGCAGGCATTCGAATCCATCGAAATCTATAAAGAATTATTGAACGATCATTTGGTAACTTACAATACGCAGATCAGCAACCGACTGAACGACATCATGAAATTTTTAACCATCTTTTCGGTGGTATTCATCCCATTAACCTTTATTGCGGGCATCTATGGTATGAATTTTGAAAACATGCCGGAGCTGAAGTCTCCCTATGGCTATTTCATTGCTTTGGGAGCCATGGCCCTCGTTGCTGCTGGAATGCTTGCCATATTTAAACGTAAAAAGTGGCTGTGAGGTACGTTTGTTTTTGATGCAAATGTTATTTTTACAAACAGATTAATTGTCAGTTTATGAAAAAAGAAGGATTTGGCACCCTCCCGGTGTTTTTCACAGCAATCTCAACAATTCTAGGCGCCATCCTCTTTTTACGCTTTGGCTGGGCCGTGGGAACACTTGGCTTTTGGGGTGTCATCGGGATCATCCTGCTTGGGCACCTAGTTACGATTCCAACTGCACTGGCGATCTCCGAAATTGCCACCAACAAACGTGTGGAGGGCGGTGGTGAATATTTCATCATCTCACGGTCCTTTGGCCTGAACATTGGCGCGACCATTGGGATGGCGTTGTACCTTTCTCAGGCAATCAGCGTTGCCTTTTATGTGATTGCCTTTACCGAATCCTTTTCGGCCTTGTTCGAGTGGTTCAGTTCCAGCTTTGGCTGGAGCCTTCCCAGGCAGGTAATCAGTCTCCCTGCAATGGCAGGTTTATCTGTCCTGATATTAAAAAAGGGTGCGAGCATGGGGGTAAAGATGCTGTACATTGTTGTGGCAATTCTTGTGGTTTCCCTGGCCTTGTTTTTTCTGGGAACAACCGATTATTATGAAGCAAATACCATTTCCGTGTTTAGTGATGGCATCCGCAATGGGGATAGTTTCTTTCTCGTGTTTGCGGTTATCTTTCCGGCTTTTACAGGCATGACAGCCGGGGTGGGCCTTTCGGGAGAGTTGAAAAACCCGTCCAGATCAATCCCCCTGGGCACAACGCTCGCAACCATCGTGGGCATGCTCATCTATTTCTTTATTGTTTGGAAATTAGCTGTCTCTGCACCTACCGAAAGTTTATTGGAAAACCAACTGGTGATGGGAGAAATCGCCTGGGGTGGTAGCATCATCATCCCACTTGGTTTGGCAGCGTCAACAATATCTTCTGCCATTGGATCCATCATGGTAGCCCCCCGCACATTGCAAGCGCTGGCACAGGACAGATCCTTTCCCTCACTCAGAATAAATGCTTTTCTTCGAAGCACAAAAAATGGTGAACCGGTCAATGCAACATTGGTTACCAGCATCATTGCCTTTGCATTTGTGATATTGGGAGATGTCAACGCTGTGGCAGAAATAATCTCTATGTTTTTCATGGTGACCTATGGTGCCCTTTGTCTCATTTCATTTTTAAATCATTTCGGCTCCTCTCCCTCCTATCGGCCATCGTTCCGTTCAAAATGGTTTGTTTCCCTCATCGGTTTTGTGATATCTGTGTGGGTGATGTTTATGATTAATCCGATGTATGCACTGCTGGCAACGGTTTTTATCAGTCTAATTTATTTGATGATAAACATCTACCACAAGCAGCGCAACGGCCTTGAAACAATTTTTTCAAATGCCTTGTTCCAACTCAACCGGAATCTGCAGGTCTATTTACAGAAAACAAGAAAACGAAAAAATGAAAGCGAATGGCGTCCGAGTGCAATCTGTGTCTCTGAGGACTCTTT
>JBFHER010000247.1:0-5950 GCA_041584055.1 Bacteroidales bacterium | reverse complement strand
TTATGGCATGTATGATGGTGACATTGGGTATATTACACTCACAAACTTTACTGACAAGGCAGCAAAAGAAGTTGAAAAAGCCTTGATCGAATTAAAAGCAAAAGGAGCTAAAGCCTTTGTACTTGACTTGCGTTCAAACCCTGGAGGAATATTGGATGAGGCCGTTAAAATATGCAATCTTTTTGTGGATAAGGGTCAAGACATTGTCTCTACAAAAGGGAAGGTAAAACAATGGGACAAGAGTTACAAAACAACCAGAGATCCTGTGGATACGGAATCCCCACTTGCAATCCTGGTAAGCAGTGGTTCGGCATCAGCGTCTGAAATCGTGGCAGGGGCCTTACAGGACCTTGATCGTGCAGTGATCATTGGAAACCGCACCTTTGGCAAAGGTCTGGTTCAAACAACCCGTCCGTTAAGCTACAAGTCCAGCCTCAAAGTAACCACAGCAAAATATTACATCCCAAGTGGGCGTTGCATTCAGGCACTTGATTACGCGCACCGAAATGAGGATGGCAGTGTTGGCAGGGTACCGGATTCTTTGATTACCGAATACAGTACGAAAAATGGCCGCATCGTAAAAGATGGAGGTGGGATAATGCCCGATGTAAATATTGAATACGACAAACCCGGCAACATTACTTACAGTCTTATTCAACAGTACCTTCTTTTCGACTTTGCGACAAAATATACACAAACACATGAAAAGGTTGAATCCCCTGCTTCTTTTAAATTTACAGATAAAGACTATTCAGACTTTATTTCTTTTGTGAGGTCAAAAGACTTTGACTATAAAACAAAAAGTGTAGAGGAACTTAAAGATCTTAAGGAACTTGTTAAAGCAGAAGGTTACGATGAAGCCACAGAAGAACTGTTTGCTTCTCTTGAAAAATCATTAACACCAGACCTCAACAAAGACATGAAACTTTTCCAGAAAGAAATAAGTTCTTTGTTAAGCCAGGAGATTGTTAAACGGTATTTTTACCATAAAGGAGAGGCGATTGAAGCGTTAAAAACAGACAAAGGGATAAAAAAATGCGCTGAAGTTCTACGGAACGATGATAATTATGCAAGCATTCTCGCTATGAAGCATTGACAAATCCAGGTTTTAAGCTATTGAAGACCGGCCTATGTCGGTCTTTTTTTTGCACAGGAAGCGCGATGCAGCCAACACAAAGACTGATTTCACCCACTATCTTAAAATACTACGCTACTTTCAGGTTAAAAAACCTGAAATTTTGGTTAGATAAGTTGTTTCTGCTTAAATTTAAAGCACGAACAAAATTGCAATAATAAACGTTTCAATTATGAAGAAAACAACCTTAATCTCTTTGCTACTGCTTTCTACTGTAGTATCATTTTCACAACTGAATGGAGATTACTTAAATGTAGAGGGACAGGCAAAGGTGTTTGCCACACCCGAATTGATGCTCGTCAACATTCCATTTGAAGTAGAAAGTAAATCATACAGCGAATGTTCACAAGTACTTATAAACAAATACAATGACATGCTCGCATCGCTTGTCAAAAACGGTTTTGAACAAGACAAAATAAAATCCAACGGTCTGTCCATCTCTGAGAAATTCAGTTGGGTGAACAATAAACGGGAAAAAGATGGTTATCAGGGGCGCATCCAGATGGAAGTTGAATCACTTTATAGCCAAAAAACTTTAAACAGTCTCATGAATGCGTTACAGAGTGACAAATATGATTATGGCTACAATTTGTCATTCAAACTTTCGGAATCACAAAAAGAAGCGCTCCTTGCAGAGGCCATCGAAAAGGCTGTCAATGATGCTTCTGCCAAAGCCGAGATGCTGGCCAAATCCCTAAAAATTAAACTTGTCAAAATAAAACAGGTGAATTTTGATATGAACACATTCTCACCAGAACCGCTGCTTCGTGAAAGTCGCAGCTTAATGTTAGTTGATGATGAGGTTGCTGGCACACCGGAGCTATCTCTCGAAGCAAAACCGCAACAAATAACAAAATCGGTAAGAGTTACATGGAAAATTAAACAATAAGCTTGAATTCTGATTCTTAATCGCAAGAAATGAAAACACTTAGAAAACTGACCCTCCAAAATCGTAGTTATCGCCGCTTTGATCATTCTTATAAGATCAGTGATGATGACCTATTGCAATTAATCGAATTAACACGATTTGTCCCTTCTGCACGAAATGCACAGGCTTTAAAATACATCATCGCTACAGACGAGAAAAAATGCGAAGCCATCTTCCCTCACCTAGCATGGGCAGGATATCTAAAGGACTGGGATGGTCCCATTCCCGAAGAACGACCTTCTGCCTACATTGTGGTGTTAAAAGACAAGCTTATTGGAGATAACATTTGGTGTGACGATGGTCTTGCCATTCAAACCATGCTACTTGCTGCGGTGGATGAGGGCCTTGGAGGTTGTATCATGGGAAGTATAAATCGCAAAGCCCTTTCTGATTTCTTTGAACTTCCAGATCACCTTGAGATTTTGTATGTGCTTGCCCTTGGGAAACCTATCGAGACCATCATAATTGATGATGTTGAAGGAGACGATATCAAATACTGGCGGGAAGATGATGGCACACACCATGTTCCAAAACGAAAATTAGACGATCTCATTTACAAATACTGAAATCATGAAAACTCGGCTCTCTCTTAAGTCAATACTTTGTTTCCTAAGTGTTCTATTTGTCTGTCAGACATTTGCACAAAACGATTCAATTAAATTCACTGGCACCATATTTGACCGGGAGACCCTGGAACCATTAAGTGATGCAGTCTACTTAAAGCACAACAATACCTTTTCAATTCACAACAACGGCAACTTTCAACTCATACTCACCCTTGGTGACACTGTAACTTTTAGCCATTTGGGATATCAAGACCTGACGATGGTGGCGAGTGACTCCTTACAACTACGGGACTACCTCACCGGAATCTATTTGAGCAAAGAAACCTATCTTCTTTCAGAGGTGATGGTTTTTCCTCGCCAATATGCCCTGGGAACACTGGTGGCAACCACCCCTGTAAAAACATCTCAAAATCAAAAGGCTGCTGAACGAAACCTGCGGATCTCAACCTATCAGGGGCTCCGTCCCCCGGATAAGATGGACAACCTAATGAATCAAAAAATGACCCTGTATCAGCACAGGCTTGACGTTGAATACAAGGCAATGGTAAGTCCGGACAGAATTGCTGGCATTAATATGGTAACCATTGTACCTGAGACTGAGGATTACCTATCGGACCTTCGAAAAAGAGACATACACATAGACCTGGGTGCCATAACGACTGAAGAAGAGAAAAATTACCTTAAAAGCGTATTTGTTGCATTTCAAAAGGAAATGGAATACAAACAAAAACAGAAAACACAAGATTAAGCTCTGAAAACAATACACAGAAAAAGGCATTTCTTCATAAAATCCGATTTTAAACTATTTTCATATCTTTGCGCCGAAAAAATGATACTGTTTGTTTAATTCAAATAGTATTTGTGAGAGCATAAACGGGAAGAAAATGGACGTAAATCAAATGACATCCATCTTCCAACTAATAATTATTCATATGAAAGCTTATGTATTTCCGGGACAGGGAGCCCAATTTGTTGGAATGGGAAAGGACCTGTACGACAATTACGAAGTAGCAAAAGAAATGTTTGAAAATGCCAATGAGATTCTTGGTTTTCGAATTACAGATTTAATGTTTGAAGGTGAGGAGGCAGATCTAAAACAAACCAAAGTAACACAGCCGGCTATCTTTTTACATTCAACAATTCTTGCAAAGGTTTTAGGTGATGATTTCAAACCGGAAATGGTGGCAGGTCACTCACTTGGTGAATTTTCTGCCCTTGTGGCTGCAGGTGCCTTGTCGTTCGAAGATGGTCTTAAACTTGTTTCTGCACGTGCAATGGCCATGCAAAAAGCATGTGAAAAAGAGCCATCAACAATGGCAGCAATCGTTGGTCTGGAAGATGAAGTTGTTGAAGAAATTTGCAAATCAACAGCCGGCATTGTGGTTCCGGCAAACTACAACTGCCCTGGACAGCTTGTAATCTCAGGTTCTGTTGATGCTGTAAATGCGGCTTGCGAGACATTAAAAGCGAAAGGAGCAAAACGTGCCCTTGTGCTTCCTGTGGGTGGCGCATTTCATTCACCGTTGATGGAGCCTGCACGTGAAGAATTGGCGCTGGCAATTGAAAACACAGAGATTAACACTCCCATTTGTCCCATTTACCAAAATGTAAATGCTTTGCCACAAACCGACCCGGCAGAAATCAAGAAAAACCTGATTGCCCAATTAACTGGTGCTGTGCGTTGGACCCAAACTGTTGAGAACATGATTGCCGATGGGGTTTCTTCTTATACAGAAGTTGGGCCTGGAAAAGTGTTACAGGGGTTGGTTAAAAAAGTAGATCGTCAGATGCCAACAGAAAGTGCTCAAATCTGATTACTATTTCCATAAAATATCAAGAGGATAGCTGTTTAGGTATCCTCTTTTTTTATTCAATCAGGGCTTCAAATAATAATCGTTTTCGAGCCAGTTTAGAGTGCATACATATACGACTCACTTCGAACATCTGTGAACATTTTAACCGAAAATGAATTATACTTACAAATACAAAGGATGATTGCATCAAATTTAAATAGCAAGGTTACTTTATCAAACGGCGTAAAAATGCCTTTGTTGGGTCTGGGGTTATATCAGACAAACAATGGAAAAGAGATTGAAAACGCTATTGCAAATGCATTGGATGCCGGTTATCGTTTGTTAGATACTGCAAGTTTTTATAACAATGAAGAGGGTGTTGGAAAGGCCATAAAAACCAGTATAATTCCGCGCGAACAACTTTTTGTAACGTCTAAACTCTGGAATTCAGATCAGGGCTTTCAAAGTACCATGAAAGCTTTTGAGACGAGCCTTAAGTTGATGCAACAGGAATATCTGGACCTATACCTGATACACTGGCCCATTCCCGAAAAAACGGTGGAAACCTGGCGTGCACTAGAAACACTTTATACAACAGGAAAAATAAGAGCCATTGGGGTCAGTAATTTCACAAAAAACCAACTTGAAGAACTGTTATCGATTGCCGAAGTGCCACCTATGGTAAATCAGGTGGAGTTTCATCCACGCCTTCAGCAAAATGAACTTCAGGCATTTTGCAACGAACATAAAATACAATATCAGGCATGGAGTCCACTTGCCAAAGGCGATGCTTTAGAAATCGGAGAGATTAAATGCCTGGCAGAAAAATACGGAAAATCTGAATCACAAATTGTGCTCCGTTGGATGATACAGAAAAAAATCTCAACAATCCCCAAATCTGTTCATAAATGGCGCATATTTGAAAATGCAGATGTTTTTACGTTTGAATTAAGTGACATGGATGTTGAAGTGCTGGATGGTCTCGACTCAAACCAAAGAATAGGACCGGATCCCAATTCAATTGATTTTTAAAAAAGTAACAAGCCTCAGAATGCAAAGTCTCTGAAATTCCTGACGTTTCCGAAATGCCTTACAAAAAAAAGAGCCTGACAATGCAGGCACTTCTCAATCATATCAATAGATCTTAATAATTATACGCTTTCAATTCAAAGTATGATTGCGGGTGCAAACATGCCGGACATGTTTTGGGCGCCTTGGTTCCTTCGTGCAGGTAACCACAGTTACGGCATTTCCAAACAATTTTGCCATCCTTCTCAAACACCTTACCGGCTTCAAGATTGTCGTACAATTTTCTGTAACGCTCCTCATGAGCTGCTTCAACCTTGGCAATCATCTTGAATGCAACAGCAACCTCCTTGAAACCCTCTTCTTCCGCAATACGGGCAAATTCAGGATACAATTCAGTCCATTCTTCGTTTTCTCCCTCAGCTGAAGCTTTCAGGTTTTCCATGGTTGTACCAATAATACCTGCAGGATAAGTGGCTGTTATTTCAACCGCACCACCTTC
>JBFHER010000246.1:0-6001 GCA_041584055.1 Bacteroidales bacterium | reverse complement strand
TCCATAGGGATAATGGGCGACAAGCAGTTCAGTTTTTTTAGGCCACAGGTTGTAAACATCCAACTTGTTTCCATCTTCATCGAACTGCAGTTTACTTCCACTTTTTGTTTTATACCATTGTCCCTGTGTAAAATATTTATATGGCGATTCAAAATGCGTGTTCACAGTATCCAAAACACCACCTGTTTTCTTTGCACCTTCGATGTTCATAAATCCAATGGGATGCATTAACCAATCGTAGGTGTGTTTTTGGGGCGCCTTCATGTAATCAGCCAAAACCACATAATCATCTGTAACCACTGCCAATCTTCGTTGCAACACAGGTTCAAAATCCGGATCAAATTCTTTGTCGTTCCATGGCGGGAATTTCTCGATATTGAAGGTTGGTATTTTTCGCCATCGGGCGATGGTTTGAGTGACACTCACCTGCATTCTACTGCCTGCGTAGAACAAGAGCTGGTCAGATGGCACAGCTTCCTGTTGCAGCTCATCGACCATCACCATGTTATGGGTCGCAGATGTTTGCACACATTCTTTGTACCCTGGGTGGCCATAACCAAACCATGCCATTTCTGTGCCAAAATACTTATGATCGTTGCGATTTAAGGCCAAAAGCCCTGTGCGATCGAACTGTCCATGCCAGCCGCCATGCGTGCCAAATTTTAAATAGGCTTCGATTTGATCTTTGGCTTGAAGCTCTGCTTTTTGCGAACGAAGTGCCGTGATCCCAACATTGGGTGCAAAAGTCGATTTTGTTCTTGGATCGGCTACCTCAGGCAATTCTGCGACTCCGTACAAGAGTGAGATCCACGAGCTACGTTCGGTTTTACTCAGCACCCAGGCCAACTCGTCGCCACCAAATTCGCGATAAGCCAATTCGTAATACGGATCAGGTTTTGTGGCACGGGAGTCGTTACTGGAAACGACCACTGCATTGTGATCCATAAAATCCACGTAACAGCCCACCATGTCTTCCACACCACGGGTACTTTTTCCTGTTGGTCCCCAATTATCGAACTTCATGCCGGTAAAGCCTTCTTTTGCATTGTCGAAATCCTTGCTTTTATACTCAACCGGAAAACGTTTATGGTATAAATCCCAGCCATAATTTTCAAATGCCTGAGCCACCAAACAGTAACGTTGGGTAACAAGGTAACAATAATTCACCGTGCCTTCGAACCACCAGCCATCGGCCATCACGCCTTTGGAAATCTGATCGGCCATGCCCCCATCGGCATTGGTTAAATATTCCACTTCAGCCACATCCTGCAAATAGATGGCAACCAGAATTGCCCCGGCATTGGCACTCGCCTGATGGTTCATTATTCCAAGGGAGTTCATGTGCGACCGGTTTTGCTTTAAGTAAAGTCTGAAAGTAGCTACAATATTTTCATGATCAGTCTCAGAAAGTTCGTCGTAAATCACATCACATGCTGCCGCTAAATGCAAAAAGAAGTTTCCTTCGTGCACCTGCACGCCTGTTGTGGCAGCGCCAACCGAAAGGTAACCTTCAGTTGGATCCGTGAGTTTCTGTATAAAAGCGATTAGTTTATCTTTGTATTTTTTATCCCCAGTCAATCGGTATGCCAGTGCCAACTGGAAGGCTTTCTCTCCGTCGCTGGCAACATAGCTTAAACTGCTCCATACTTTTGTTGGTCTGGGTTTTGTTACAATTTTTTGTGTGGGAAACTGAAAATCATCCAGTGCTTCCAGCATTGAATTGAAGTTATTTTTCGCCCAATCATAGTTTTTAACTTTTTCCTTTACCTCATCAATGAGCCCATCAGTTACAAGTAAAAATGGATGCGATTTTGCGTTTGTGCTACTGAATTTAAGTTCTGCGAGTGCTTGTCCCCTTTTATTTTTTGCACTTAACACGCAGTTTTCAAATCCGCCTAAAGGGATCCTGTCACTCATTACGATCCTCAAGGTGACACCTTGTTCATCCCCAGGCTTTAAGGTCAGTTCTCCCTCCGACAGACTGGTCTCGCAGGCTAATTCACGCGGTTTATTTACATTAAAAAAGATGGTTTGCTCCACATCAGAGATATTTCTCACCTGAATATGGTAAGTAATGGTATCTCCAATGAATCCTGGCTTGGAAACTGTCTCCGCCTTTAGGTAGGTTTTCTGAGTATTTTCCTGCTTATAATCCAGCGCCAAACAGCTTTGATAGCCACTAAACAACAAGCGTCCTGTTAACAAAATTACACTCCATATTTTCATTATATTTTTTATTTTATGTGCGAAAAATTACTGTTGCCTTAAGTAATACAAATATACTCTTCCTTATGGTGGTTCGATAAATAGAATGGTGCAATAAATATAATTAATGATGCACAAAATTATCCTTGCAATCCAGCAGTTGGCACCATGGGCACAATCCAATCGTCAAGCGATTGCAGGCATTAAATTTCACGCTGTTTTTTCACCTTCAGAAGTTTTAACATCATAATCATTTGTTTTCAAAATTAAACAAAAACCTAACGAACACCTAAACCATTAAATTTCTAAATGTATCTTTGGGTGTTTTATTTGCATTGAAAAATAATCACTAAGAAAAAATACAAGCTATTAAAATTTATGCAAACAACAACAGTTTGTTTACCGGCAGAATGGGAACCTCAGAGTTTTATCCAGTTTACATTTCCACACGACAAAGGTGATTGGGCCTATATGTTTGATACGGTTGTGCCCTGTTTTGTTGATATAATAAATGCAAGTGCTCAGTTTGAACCAGTCCTGGTTGGGTGTGCTTCCGTACAGGAGGTCGCTGCGCACTTTACCGGCGCTACACCTTATCCGATTTACTTTGTGGAGGTAGCTTCCAACGACACCTGGACACGCGACCATGGTGCCATAAGCGTTTTACACGATGGACAACCTGTACTCTGTGATTTCACTTTTAATGGCTGGGGACAAAAATTTGAAGCATCTCTTGACAACCAGATTACAGGACAATTATCAGGGACCATCTTCAAAAACATCCCGATAGAAAAACACGATTTTGTACTCGAAGGTGGTGCCATTGAGTCGGATGGTAAGGGGACTTTATTAACAACATCGGCATGTTTATTGTCACCATTCAGAAATCCGCACCTTGAAAAAGTTGAGATTACAAACTACCTAAAACAGGTGTTCGGACTAAAAAAAGTACTTTGGCTTGATCACGGATATTTGGCCGGAGACGATACAGACTCGCACATTGATACACTCGCACGTTTTTGCACACCAAACGTCATCGTATATGTTAAATGTACAGAACCGAAAGATGAACATTTTGAGGCTTTGCAAAAAATGGAACAGCAACTAAAATCATTTACCAATTACAATCAGGAACCATACATACTGGTGCCTTTGCCCTGGCCACAGGCGTGCTATGATGCTGCCGGGGAGCGCATTCCGGCAACCTATGCAAATTTTCTGATCGTCAACGGCGGCGTATTGGTTCCGACCTATGATGTACCGCAGGATAAGGAGGCCCTGGCCATCATTCAATCCATATTTCCTGATCGAAAAATTGTTGGCATCGATTGCAGGGCACTCATCGACCAGCATGGTTCGCTGCATTGCGTAAGCATGCAATATCCAAAACAGGTGACGCTAAACATAACTTCGTGAAGAATTAAAAAAACACCGTATTTTTGCAGATAAACACAGAGCATCATGAATAATTTAAAAGTTGGCATCATTCAACAAACATGTGGAAACAATAAACAGGAGAACATTCAAAAAACAATGTCTCATATCCGTGCCTGTGCGAAAGAAGGCGCGGAATTGGTCGTGCTTCAGGAGCTCCATGCCGGCATTTACTTTTGTCAGGCCGAAGATGTGGCGCAGTTTGATTTAGCTGAACCCCTTCCCGGCCCTACATACGATGCATTTTCGGCAATTGCGAAAGAGTTGGGCATCGTTTTGGTAACATCCTTATTTGAAAAAAGAGCACCCGGACTCTATCATAATACGGCCGTTGTATTTGAAAAAGACGGATCAGAAGCCGGGAAATATCGCAAAATGCACATTCCGGATGACCCGGCTTATTACGAGAAGTTCTATTTCACGCCTGGTGATTTAGGGTTTAATCCCATTCAAACATCTGTAGGTAAGTTAGGCGTACTCATTTGCTGGGATCAATGGTATCCAGAGGCTGCACGTTTGATGGCACTTGCAGGTGCAGAAATCCTGATATATCCAACAGCGATTGGCTACGAAAGCACTGACTCCGAGGGTGAGAAACAGCGCCAGTTCAATGCATGGATTATTTCACAAAGAGCACATGCGGTGGCCAATGGGGTTTGCCTTATCTCGGTAAACAGGGTTGGTTTTGAAGCAGACTGGACAGGTGTAACCAGGGGCATTGAATTTTGGGGAAATAGTTTTATCGCAGGGCCTCAGGGCGAAATTCTCTGGGAGGCAGATCAGAAAAACGAAATGCACAAGGTGATTGAAATCAACAAAAGCCGCATGGATGATGTACGCAAAATATGGCCCTTCTTCAGGGACCGTCGGATAGATGCATATCAGGATATAAACCAACGATACATTGATTAAGCATCCCTTTTAAACATTAAACACTGACAGCTCCCTCACAGAAGGTGAGAGAGCTGTCAGGGCAGCAAACTTATGCATTTAAAACAGCAATGGCAATCCTTGCTATTCTTTTATCAGCTTGATGGTCTGCTGAACGCCGTTGGATGTTACTGAAACAAAGTACATCTGACCGCTCTTCAGTTCTGACACATTGATATCTACTAAATTCAAGCCGGTAGATAATCCTGTGTAACTATCACTATAAACGATGGAACCCATTACATTGTAAATGCTAACATGTGTATTGGCTTGTCCGTTGTTCACATAAAATTCCAGCGTTAGTTTGTTCTGTACAGGATTTGGATATGCCTTGAGCGCTACTCCGCCTGTTAATTTATCTTCCAGGCCGGTATTTCCGCCACAATCAGGATCAAATCCGGTACCAGGTGATCCTTTGTAACATCCAGCAAACCAATTATAAGGATCCATCAGGGAAGCTTCAGGATTTAATAGCTCCAGGGTTTTTCCGTCATTATTTTCGCGCAAGGCCCAGGGAAATAAATCAGAATACTTCGCTTGCACCACCAATACATCATCCCCATTGAAAAGATTTATTTCGTCAGTTATTTTTGCAAATCCGAAATCAAAACCGCCTGCTACATTTTTCACATCAGGATAAAGGGATTTAAAGTATATGGGATCTCTTGCAACCACCAACCTTTCTCCAGCCGGGATGCTTAGCGCTGCGCCAAATGTAAATATATGATCTGGATTCTTATCGGTGAAATACCAACCATTCAAAGCAAGTGATTCATCTGTGGCATTCCATATTTCAAACCAATCCGTGCTTTCAAGACCATCTCCATTTTTATAATTAATCTCAGAAATTGTAATCCCATTAAAGTTGCTTTCTCCAGCTACAAAATTTGCCGTAAAGGTGGTACTCAGATCACTTATTTCACTTGTAAATTTAGCCAGCGAGGTGTTTGCTATGTGCTTATTATTATCCCAGGACGCAAAGGTATAGCCTGGTCCAGGAATTGCTTCAATTGTAATTGGAACATCGCTAAAGTAATCCCCTTTCCAAGGATATGCATCGGGTACGATGGTACTTATTTTAATTCTTCCTGCGCCTGCCGGCTTTACAGCCAGAGTTATCTCAACATCCTTGGTGAGACTGTAATTATTTTTAAGGTGCTGGCGAAGGTAAGCTTCCCGTGTACTAAGTTCGTTCCCAAAATCATAATAGTTTGAATAAAAATCATAAGAATCGCCTCCGTTCCATCGTAGATAGTTGGCAGCGATTTCAGGAACTGCTTCTTTGAATATGTCGGTTTCAATTTCATACAACACCTCATAGTCGTAGCTTGTATTCATTAAATCACACAGGCGATTAATGAAATGATGTTTGTAATCGTCGTTTTGCATCAACATATACCAGTAGCCAGATGCAGGCCATTGGGTTGTTAAG
>JBFHER010000245.1:0-6018 GCA_041584055.1 Bacteroidales bacterium | reverse complement strand
TGCTGTGAAAATGGCCACAGGGTTTGCAACAAAGTATACATTATCCATCCATTTTCCGTAGGTTGTGATTCACAGAAATCCACCCCTGGTGCCCAGGCTTTGTAATGTGCTGCATCCTTTAGATATGGCATAAAAACCTCAGGAGGCACCTCGACCTCAAAATCGATCTTTACTTCACGGAAACGATCACTCCCAAAACGATGCCAACGGTATGAAAATATAACACCATCACTTTCACGGGCAGTTTCCCAGGGTTCATCACATTTGCTTTCCAGATTAACGCCTAACAAAATCGTCAAGACAAGCATTTTTCTTATCATATAAAAAGCCTTTGCATTTTCCGCTTGATGACCGGGAGATTGATTTTGTTTGTTTTTCACCGTGCTTGTTCTAAATATTTGTCCTTCACTTTTCATAAAAAGTCTTCAATTGGATGACAACACAGAATTAATTCACCCCCATGGAGGCTTTAATTTCTTTTTAGAACGACAAAATCAGGCCTGAAAAAATCACACCACAAAGCCTCGGGTGTTAAATCAATTCGAAAAATTGTATCTTTGGTTGCTCAAATGGTGATATTTTTGCGAACCATTTGTATTCAAAGAAAATTAGGACCATGAAAAATACATTTTTAACCATTTCATTATTAATTCTTTCTTCCGGGTTCATGTTTGCTCAAGACGCCAATGACTACATGGATGCAGGGATGGAAAACTTCCAGGAAGAAAAGTTCAAAGCTGCAATCGTTGATTTCACAAAAGCCATTGAAGCGGATTCGATGTTTATTGAAGCCTGGTACAATCGTGCGATAACAAAAAGCACAATTGAAGACTACCGTGGATCTCTAAGTGACTTTTCTCAGGTGATCAAACTTGATGCGGAATTTAAGAATGTTTGGTATAACAGGGGGAAAGCAAAAAGTGAAATGGGTGACCATGAAGGGGCAATAAAAGACTATACGGTGGCAATAGACAAAGACCCTGAAAGTTCCGTTGCCTATTACAGCAGAGGCAAATCAAAGACCGATCTGCAAGATTATTCCGGCGCCATTGAGGATTACACGAGTGCCATAAAGCTGGACCCAACGGATGCCAGTGCCTACTACAACAGGGGAAGTATTAAAAGTGATTTGCTGGATTACGAAGGTGCAATTTCAGACTATTCACGCGTGTTAATGTTAGATCCGAACGATGTTGACACCTATTACAACAGAGGTGTCGCCAGAGCGGCCCTTCGTTTATTTCCTGAAGCCATTGCCGATTTCTCAAGTGCCGTTCGCATTGATCCCTACTTTGTAAATGCCTTTTATAACAGAGGAAACTCAAGAAAAGAAGTGGGTGATTTGGATGGTGCGATGCGTGATTTCACCATGGTGATTGAAATTGACCCGTTTGATGTCACAGCCTATGAAAACAGAGGACTCATAAAAGATGCGCAGAAAGATTATATGGGTGCCGTTGAAGATTTCAGTAAAGCAATTGAACTGGATCCCATTTATGTTAACGCGTATTTTTACAGAGGAAGCAGTAAGATCAACCTTAAGGAATATCAGGAGGCCATCAACGATTTAAGCAAGGCCATTGAGTTGGACCCTTATTTTGTAAGTGCCTATTTTAACCGGGCCCTGGCGCACAGCAAGTTAAAAGAGTACGGTGCTGCAATCCAAAGCTACACGAAGATCATTGAAATTGAACCGAACAATGCAGCAGCCTATCAAAACCGGGGATTGGAGCGAATCAACAATGGGGAAAAAGAAGAAGGCTGCGAAGATTTGAAAAAAGCAGGCTACCGTGGTAGTGAAAGTGCATTTCGTGCCATCGATGAATTATGCAAATAGCTTACAGACAGGTTTTTTAAAAGGGATCTTGTGTTCTGAAACCAGGACCATCCACCTTTAATCACAGATTCGGGCGCGTATTTACTTCATTTCTTCCGTTTCCTGTGCTGCCTTTCGCTCAGCCAAACGGGTTTGAAGCAGCTTAAAACCAAATACCATAATCAGTAAAATCCCCAGGAGCATTGCCCAGTTGATTAACTTCTTTTTTAATTCTTTATCCATGTTGTAAAAATAGAAATTTTCCTCACGCTTCGATAATGAAGTAGTCAGGCGGTGTTCTTTTTTTTTCATAAGCATGCCGTTCTGCATGTATTCAACACAAAATCATGGGAGAACATAAAAATGCTTCCTGTTCCCGCCCCTATCTTTACACAAACGGTTTCAAAGGAGTTTAATGCTTCTGCGAAGCCTTGAATGCCTTGTACGCCAAGGTTCGCACTGGAACCCAAAATCCGACACTACAAATGCTTAATCGTCCAGGCCTTGCCAAGGTCTTTTCCCAGGGCATGGTAATTGTTGTCAGGCATGGTGATCAAATAGCTTTTCATTTTGCCATAATCAGGGATGCCGTTCACAAGAAATTTCTCATCACAACGTGCATCCACAATTTCGCCAACAATCCAAAGATTCGAAGGAAGCTGCACCTGTTCAATCAATTTACATGCAAAACTCACCGGCGCCTGTTTTACGAAGGGTGCCTTTTCCAGATCACCAAAATCATACTTAAAAACCTCAGACTTGTCAACGTTTTTCTGCGAAACCATTCCTACAAAATCAACTTCCCGCATCAGATCCACCGAAGGAAAATTCACGCTGAACTCATTTTGCAACAGGATTGCTTTGGCAGTCACACTGCTCTTACTTATCCCAAACCCAATCATTGGGGGATTCACGTTCACCCGGGAGATCCAGGCTACGGAGGTATAATTCGGAAGACCTTGAAACATTGTGCCAATAACAGCTATTGGCATTGGGAATTGCACATTTGGGCTGATCGTTTTCTTCATATCGTAGCATTCAATTTTAGACTTATTCCTGAAAAATTATTTCAAACAATTAAAATAATTACGAATATAAAAAGTTTTCAGCAAACAACTGATTTACATATCTAAATTTTAAGATATATTTCAGCACATCACATAACACTGGTTTAACTTTGATATAAAAAACAGCCCTGTAAATCACTATATTCCGAAACGTTAATTAAGACACAGGAAATGCCGGCGCACAGAAAATAACATAATGGGTGTTTTGTAATTTCAAAATGTTTGCTACTTTTGCACCCCATTGTGGACAAAAAGCAAATAATTCTTGCGGGGCCCATAAAAAGAGATCACAAACAATTGATCCGCCTCCTGGAAGTAACTAGTTAATATTAAATAATTTATGTACGCGATTGTAGAAATTGCAGGACAACAATTCAAAGTAGAGAAAGGGAGCAAATTATTTGTTCACCGTCTCGAAGGTGAAGAAGGAACGGATTTAGAATTCGAAAAAGTGTTGTTAGTTGACAACGACGGAAAAGTTAAAGTTGGTACTCCGGTTGTAAAAGGAGCCAAAGTTTCCGCCAAAGTGTTGACACATTTAAAAGGTGACACAGTAACTGTTTTCAAGAAGAAGAGAAGAAAAGGTTACAAAGTGAAAAACGGACATCGTCAGTTTTTGTCACAGGTAGAGATTGTAGATATTGTAGCTTAATTATTAAAAAATAGTTAACCATGGCACATAAAAAAGGAGCCGGTAGTAGTAATAACGGCCGCGAATCGGAAAGTAAACGATTAGGTGTAAAAATTTTTGGTGGACAATATGCAAAAGCAGGCAATATTCTGGTCCGTCAAAGGGGAACAAAACACTATCCTGGTATTAACGTAGGTATGGGAAAAGACCACACCTTGTTTGCACTGGAAAGTGGAGTTGTAAAATTCCAAAAGAAAAGAGACAACAAGTCTTTTGTTTCTATTGAGCCGGTAGCTGCTGAATAGATTCGAATTTTAATGATATCAATCTCCTGAAATTTTTACCTTTGCGTAAAATTCAGGAGATTTTTTTTGACTATAACCCAAGAATGAGATGTTAACATTAAAATACATTGAGGAAAAACGTGATGAGGTCATCCATCGCCTGGCAATCAAAAACATGGATGCCACTGAGTTAGTTGATAAAATCATTGGTCTGAATACCCGCAGAAGGGAACTTCAGAAAGAAGCTGATGAGGTACAGGCTGAAATGAACCAGCTTTCAAAAAGCATTGGAGAATTGTTTAAAGATGGAAAGATTGAAGAAGCAAACGCTGCAAAGCGCCAAACATCTTCTCTGAAGGAGGCCATCAAAGCATTTGCAGATGAACGGGCAATTGTGGAAACAGAACTGCAGTCATCCCTGGTACAGCTTCCCAACCTCCCCCACGCTTCCGTTACACCGGGCAAAGGTGAGGATGACAATGTTGAAATCAGACAGCAGGGTCAAATCCCTGAACTTGGAGATAACAAACTACCACACTGGGATCTTATCAAAAAATATGACATCATTGACTTTGATCTTGGTACAAAATTAACCGGTGCCGGATTCCCTGTTTACAAGGGGAAAGGGGCACGATTGCAACGTGCACTGATAAACTTCTTCCTCGACGAAGGAGAAAAAGCGGGTTACACAGAAGTGCAACCACCCATCCTTGTCAACGAAGATTCGGGTTTTGGAACAGGTCAATTGCCCGATAAAGAAGGTCAGATGTACCATGCAACGGAGGATAACCTTTATTTGATCCCAACAGCAGAAGTGCCGGTAACCAACATTTACCGTGATGTTATCTTAAACGAAGAAGATCTTCCCCGCAAAAACATGGCCTACACACCTTGTTTCCGTCGCGAGGCCGGATCGTGGGGAGCCCATGTGCGAGGATTAAATCGTTTGCATCAGTTTGACAAGGTTGAAATTGTACAAATACAACATCCCGACAAAAGTTATGAGACACTGGATGAAATGGTTGCTCATGTTGAAGGCATTGTTCAAAAACTGAACCTCCCCTATCGCATTTTGCGTTTGTGTGGTGGTGACATCAGTTTTACATCTGCCTTAACCTTTGACTTTGAGGTGTATTCTGCGGCGCAGGAACGCTGGTTGGAGGTCAGCTCTGTTTCCAACTTCGAAAGCTATCAGGCCAATCGTCTGAAGTGCCGTTTCAAAGGTAAAGACGCTAAAAAACCTGTGCTTGCACATACCTTGAATGGATCAGCACTTGCTTTGCCAAGAATCGTCGCAGCTATTCTGGAAAACAATCAAACACCTGAAGGAATAAAAATCCCTGAAGTACTTATTCCTTACACAGGATTTGACATGATCAGTTGATCAGAAAAAAAGATAGTTCAAAGGCCTGATGCTCGCATCAGGCCTTTTTTCGTTTCCACGGTGTTGGACACAGACAGGCAAAAATTAGAATGCCTAAAAACAATCATTAGTAACTGGTCTGAACAGCCATGTCGTATTCGTTTATGATTCCTCCTGTGATTCGCAGCAAATCTGTATTGGATTGGATGATATTGTAGATGGCCTGAAACTTACTGAAAGCGGCATTCATATAAACAATTTGAACATCCCGGTAATTGAATGAATTTATTGATCCGTTTCTGTATTTTTCTTCTGACAACTCAAGATTTAGTTTTGCGGTTGATTCCTTCTCATTTGCCAATTCCAAAATGGCCTTTTGAACATTGAAGTTACTGTACAATTGCAAGAGCTGATTTTTCAGGCTGTGCTCCATCTGCTCGCTTTGTATTTGCGACGACTCCTCATCAATCTCAGCAATTTGTACGCTTCTACGTGTCACCCCGCCATTAAAAATATTGAACGATAAGCTCAATCCGATGTAGGCATCCGCCGAATTTTGATTCCGGTTAAGTGTATTCCCCGAATAATAATTATTCATCCAGGTGTTGCTGATTCCTGTATTTAAACTCAGCGTTGGATAGTACTTACTTTTGGCAAGTTCGGTTTCCTTCGCCAACAAACTTTGATTCAAATACTGATTCTTAAGGGTCTGATTGTTTGCAACTAATTTTTCCTCCAAATCACTCAACACATACGCCGGCGCATTGGTTTCAAGTGCAGAGGTAAATTCCCAGCTTGCATCGTCATCGGCTGCCATTGCGTAATTCAAGGTGCGAACCGCATTCTCGTAGTTCACT
>JBFHER010000244.1:0-6030 GCA_041584055.1 Bacteroidales bacterium | reverse complement strand
GCATTGGGGTTCCACCTCTTCCCATTCCGAACAGAGAAGTTAAGCCCAATAGCGCCGATGATACTGCAGAAATGTGGGAAAGTAGGTCGCCGCCATTTTTTACAAAAAGCCTTCAGAGAAATCTGAGGGCTTTTTTTTTGCTTCCCACTGAATGGAAAAATAGTTTACTGACACTTCCCATTGCGATCCCGCCAGAGGCGGATAAGCCCAATAGCGCCGATGATACTGTCTCGCCAAAGGCGGATGGACACGACTCTTATAGAAAAACAGAGAACGATTATAAAATAAATTAATGATCATATTTAAGAGATTATGCCAATGAATTTTATCTTTGCAAATGTTTTTATCTTAGAAAAACCTGAATGAAGCACCTAAAAATCAGCTTTTATATTATTTGTATTGAACTCATCTTCATAGGGAGCGTCTTTGCAGAAGCAGACACTGTATTTATAAATGCAAAACATCGTGTTGGTTTCGTAGCTGGAGCCGGCGTACAGAAAACCTCCCAATTATTCGATGGAGGTTTGGAAGTATTGGATTTGGGTGTGCATTACGATTATCAAGTGAAGTTTTTTCAGTTACAGTATTACAGACAGTTGCATCAAAAGTCTAATTGGAGCATTGAAGCACTTTTTCAACCGCAGTTTAATACAACCCGGTATAAAACGCCCAACACGTCACTTATCTATGAAAATGGGTATGAGTTCGGGATAAACGTTGGTTTTTTGTACCGAAAGGTGTATTTTGATGACTTGTTGAGCTTGTATTGTATGATCAGCTCAGGGCCGCACTATATCTCCGGAGCACATCCAAAGCAGGTCCCCGGGTTTATTTTCTCCGACAGTTTTATCATAGGCGCGAACGTGCGTTTGTATCAGGACCTATACTTGGATTTACGACCTGGTTTTCGACACATTAGCAATGCAAATCTGAAAAAGCCGAACAAAGGTGTTAATACAATGATATTCAGCACAGGAATTCTCTATAATTTGTGAGGTGGTGTCATGTGAATAGACATAATCTAAATTACTTTAGTCCCGCAGGGGATGCAAATTCTTCAATTTACAGCATTAATGTAGTTACAATTATTCTTTACGGGTTATTTGTTTGTGAACATGCGTTCTTAAAAAGGAGCATGCGCTGTTTAGAGACTCCTTTTAAGATCTTTTAGTTAGGCAGCCCGGCTGGGATTTAGATAAATTACAGGGGGGCTCTTTTGTGCAAAAGTGTTTAACTGGACTGTGTATAAATTGATTAGGGGCATTGAACCAATTGATGATTTTAACACTTATTAAGATAAGATTTTGTAGATTCGAGAATTGAGATTCTGCCCTGAGGGAGATGGGCATGCAATATTTAATTATCTTATGGGCTTCGTTGAACTGATAAGGAAATATTCGCCACCAAACAACTGGAGGATCCCCGTTGTGCTGATACTTGGTGTATTTTGTGGAATGAGTGTTTTGGTTTTCTATCTGTCAAAAGCACATTCCTATATTTCTGATAATCCTACAACCTGTGTTAATTGTCATATTATGGCACCTCAGTATGCCACATGGAATCATAGTTCTCATCGTGAATGGACCAACTGTAACGATTGCCATGTTCCACACAATAATGTTGCAAATAAGTATTTTTTCAAGATGAAGGATGGGATGCGACATGCAACTATGTTTACTTTGCGCATGGAGCCACAAGTGATTCATATTCATGAAGCAGGTCAGGGTGTAGTTCAAAACAATTGTATCCGTTGTCATGCTGACCTGCTAAAAGATGCCAGAATTTTACAAAGAACCACGTCGTTCCAACATTTTCGTGATAACAGGCCATGTTGGGAATGTCATCGGGAAGTTCCGCATGGGAGGGTAAACAGTATATCCAGTGTTCCGTATGCAAAAGTGCCAATACCTGCTTCTCCGGTGCCTGACTGGTTAAAGGAGGCACTCAACCAAAAATGAAACCTAAAAAAGCATAATCATGAGTTCACTAAATGAAAGAATTAATAAGAAACCTGCTCTCGGATGGTTGTTGTTTTTCTGTACCATGGCAGTCGTTTTTTTATTGGGATTATTTGCATCTTCCATTATGGAGCGGCGTGCAGAAGCGGTATTTGTTTATACACCTTCAGTAGAACACTCTCAGTTTGAACCAAGGAATTCTGTGTGGGGAGAAAATTTTCCTTTGGAGTATCAATCCTATATGAAAACTGCGGAATCCGATTTCAGGAGTAAATACAATGGTAATGCTATGATCGATATGCTTGACGTGGATCCACGCCTGGTTGTTTTATGGGCAGGGTATGGTTTTTCGAAAGAGTATAATCAGGGACGTGGTCATTATTATGCGGTGGAAGATATACAGAATGTTTTGCGAACAGGAGCCCCTGTGAATGGAGCTAAAAGCCCTATGCCCAATACTTGTTGGACTTGTAAAAGTCCTGATGTTCCCAGACTTATGGATCAATTGATAAAAGAAGCAGGTGGCGATTTTCAAAAGGGTGTTGCTAATTTTTACAGTGGAACGTGGGAAGAGAAGGGGCATGAAATTATAAATTCAATAGGTTGTGCCGATTGTCATGATGCTGAGACAATGAATTTGCGAATTTCCAGACCTGCATTGATAGAGGCCTTTGAACGTCAGGGTAAGGACATCAACAAATCTTCTCATCAGGAGATGAGATCTCTGGTCTGTGCACAGTGTCACGTTGAATATTATTTCAATAAGAAAAAAGTAGCGGGATCTCAATATTTAACATTTCCCTGGGACAAAGGCATGTCTGTAGAAGCTATGGAGGAATATTACGATGAAATTCAATTTGCAGACTGGACCCATGAACTAAGTAAGGCACCAATGTTAAAAGCACAACATCCAGGATATGAGGTGTATACAACAGGAATACATGCGAAACGGGGGGTGTCCTGTGCAGATTGTCATATGCCTTATAAAAGTGAAGGGGGCGTGAAGTACACGAATCACCATATTCAAAGCCCTTTGAACAACGTAGCGAACTCCTGTCAGGTATGTCATCGGGAAGAAACGGGTAGTTTACTGGCTGATGTATATGATCGTCAGGATAAAATAATAGAAAACAGAGATCGTCTTGAGGAATTATTGGTACATGCACATGTTGAAGCAAAAGCCGCATGGGGCATGGGAGCTACCGAAGCGCAAATGAAAGACATTTTGATGGATATTCGGCACTCACAGTGGCGTTGGGATTATGCTGCTGCCGGACATGGCGGATCATTTCATTCACCCGTTGAATTGGGCAGGGTTATATCTACAGGCATTGATATTGCTCAGGAAGGTCGACTGAAGCTTGCGCGCTTACTGGCAACATTGGGGCAGAATGAACCCATTCCATATCCAGATATCTCAACGAAAGACAAGGCTCAGGAGTTTATTGGGATTGATCGGAACAAGCTTGAAGAACAGAAAAATCAATTCCTGAAAGAAGTGGTTCCGGTTTGGAAAGAAGCTGCTTCCAAACGTGAGGCAGAATATAAAGTAAAGGTCCCTTCAGTAAAAAGTGGTGTCTGAAAAAACAGACAATACTTAAACCTTTATTCATACAGCTTTTCACGACGTTCTGTGAGACTTTCATCAGAAATGTAATCGTCGTATTCGGTTATTTTATCAATGATCCCATTGGGTGTTAATTCAATAACACGGTTACAGACAGTTTGAATAAATTCATGGTCATGTGATGCAAGAAGTACAACACCAGGATAGTTCATTAAGCCGTTATTAAAGGCCTGAATGCTTTCAAGGTCCAGGTGATTCGTCGGGTTGTCTAATATGATGACATTTGGTTGCTGCATCATCAACCTGGATATCATGCACCTCATTTTTTCGCCACCCGATAGTACCTTTGTGTTTTTTTCAATTTCTTCGCCTGAAAAAAGCATTTTTCCAAGGAAACTGCGCAAAAAACTCTCATCGCCGTTGGATGTGTATTGCGCCAACCAATCCATGAGTTTAACATCCTTCACAAAGAATTCGGTATTATCAATGGGTAAGTCTGCATGTGTCACTGTTACACCCCAGTCAAAACCTCCTGTTTTTGAATAAGATTCGCCATTCAAAATTTTAAATAAGGCGGTCATCGCTCTTGTGTCTCTTGAAAGGAAGACAACTTTATCACCTTTTTCAATTGTGAAAGAAACATCCTTAAAGAGGACATCACCATCCACTTCTGCACTTAAATTGTGCACTTCCAAAACATTGTTTCCAAGTTCACGTTCCTGTTGAAAAATGATTCCCGGATACCTCCTTGTTGAAGGTTCAATATCTTCAATGTTTAGTTTGTCGAGCATCTTGCGACGGCTGGTGGCTTGTTTCGATTTGGCCACATTGGCACTGAATCGCTGAATAAATGCCTGTAATTCTTTTTTGCGTTCTTCTGCTTTTTTGTTTTGTTTGGCCACAAGTCTGGCAGCCAACTGACTGGATTGGTACCAAAAGGAATAGTTCCCGCCAAACACTTTTACTTTTCCAAAGTCAATGTCAACGGTGTGCGTGGATACGCTATCAAGAAAGTGCCTGTCGTGAGAAACGAGAATAACAGTGTTGTTAAAGTTGGCGATGAAATTTTCGAGCCACATCACCGTAGATAAATCGAGATCGTTGGTGGGCTCATCAAGGAGAAGATTGTCCGGATTTCCAAAAAGGGCTTTTGCCAAAAGAACGCGGACCTTTTCTTTTTGTTCTAAATCAGCCATCATTTTATAATGATTATCTTCCCGAATCCCCAATCCACTTAATAAAGAGGCAGCATCGCTCTCTGCATTCCATCCATTCATTTCTGCAAACTGGTCTTCAAGCTCTGCAGCCTTCATTCCATCCTCCTCCGAAAAATCAGGTTTCATGTAGATGGCATCTTTCTCTTTCATGATTCTCCACATCTCTTCATGACCCTGCATGACAGTATCTAAAACCGTACTTGTATCGTACTTTGAATGGTCCTGCTCCAAAACAGATAGCCTTTCCCCGGCACCTTGGCTTACTGTGCCTTTGGTTGGGTCGAGCTTGCCTGAAATGATGTTTAGCATGGTTGATTTGCCTGCACCATTTGCACCTATTACACCATAGCAGTTGCCAGGGGTAAACTTCAGGTTAACCTCTTGAAATAAAATACGTTTTCCAAACTGGATTGCAATATCTGATACAGTAATCATGATTTCTTCTTTTTAGAGGCGCAAAAGTACAAACATAAAAGGTAAATCATTGTTATTTATAGTAGAAATTCAAACAAAGTGTCTGATTTTCTGTTTCTTCATAAAACGAACGTATGGCTTTTACATTTTCAAATTCATTTCCTATGGGGAAGTCAGCCCCGGAATTTAAACTTCCGAATGTTGTTACAGGAGAAGTGAACACACTCTCACAATTGCTGGGAAAAAAAGCAACAGTGATAATGTTTATTTGCAATCATTGCCCGTATGTAATACATGTTAAGCACATGCTGACGAAGGTGGCAAAGGAGTTTGATCCGAAAGAAGTCTCTTTTGTCGCCATCAGTGCAAATGATGTTGACGCATATCCGCAAGACCATCCGGATTTAATGAAAAAGGATGCGATCTCATATAACTATCCCTTTCCGTATCTCTACGATGAATCACAGGAAACGGCTAAAGCGTATCGTGCTGCATGCACACCTGATTTCTATGTTTTTGATGGCGATTTGAAATGCACATACCATGGCTGTCTCGATGAAAGTTCACCAAAAAACCAGAAACCAGTCAATGGATCGGAATTGCGTGGTGCAATTCTTAAATCTATTCAAGGCATACCAATCCCATTGAAGGACCAAAAGCCTTCGTCCGGTTGCAATATAAAATGGAAGTCTGGGATTAATCCCTTTTGATAAAGGGATTATTTACCTAGCTTTTTGTGGATACAACGAAGTTTTCTTCACCAAATTCGTTGCGAACAAGGCCATCTGCTTCAGCATCGTTTAACCATTCAGAACCGTTTACAAGGTATCTACATTCAAATTCCTGATCTATTGGAAATTCTACAACGGCACTG
>JBFHER010000243.1:0-6056 GCA_041584055.1 Bacteroidales bacterium | reverse complement strand
GACCAGGTGCACCCGTTGGCAGTGGTGTGGGAACAATTTTGATTTTAGCAGCCTTTTATGGTGTAAAAAAATACAGAGAAGAAAAGCGGAAATAAGTTCCGCTTTTTTTTGTGAGGCTAAGGTCCCGCGTATGAAAATTAATTCTTTACAAACCTCACAACATTATTTCCACTTAAGGTATTCACCTTAATAACATAAATACCCGGTCTAAGAGCATCAGTTTTAATATTAAATCCGTTTACGGGTTCAATAATCTCTTTTAAAATCTTTCTTCCTCCCATATCAAACACAGAATAGGATTGGATTTTATGCGTTGATGAAGAAACATACAACACATCTTTTGCTGGGTTTGGAAAACACCTTACATCTGTTCTCATATTGTTCTGCACAGATGTTGCTACATCCACTACAAAATCCTTGTCGCTTATGGTTTCAGAATGGAGCGTGGTATCGATTGAATAAGCAAATACTTTTAATTTACAGTTTTGACCATTTGGAACATCAAGGTCACTCCATACATAAAAGGTATCCATTAAACCTGTGGCAATGGTTTGAAAAACAGAATGATAATCTGCAGCGTAAGATAAATCAAAGAATAAGGGTCTGCCATCATCTTTGTTTTCAACGCTCCAACGAATGGGATGAACCCTATCTACAGAAGGATTTTCAGCTTCATATATTTCTATCACAGGATGTTCATAAGCATGCAATAATTCAGCAAAACCCTGCCCATTTACGTTTATTCCGTTCACTTTTCCCTGCACCGTTGAAGCACCTTCATAAAAACGCATATTAATTGCTGTGATATTAACTTCAGTCCCTGAATGTAAGGCATCAAAAGTCAGATCAATGTCGTTGTGTGGCGATGTTAATCGCCATTTTTGTGAATAACATTTCATCATATCATCGGTAAATGCATATGCCAATCGTTCCAGCTCAAAATCTGTGGTGGTGTAAGAGCTGTCGTCATCCACATAAACAGAAATATGTTTGTATTTATCATTATCCGGAAGTTTATTATCGAACGTAAATAAACTCCATACATTAATGTCCATTCCATTATCAAGCTGCAAACAAAACCATTCATACTTTTCACCGCTGTATGGATTAAAGGTGCCATATTGCCGATCGATCCAGCCAGTCCCTGTCACATTCTCAGTCAACCCCTTAAATGTTAAAGCTCCTTCAATGGTATTTCCCGTTTGAGAATAGTAATACGTATAATTGGTTAATCCCTGATCAAACTTTCCATCTCCTCCAAGAATAAGCGGTCGTTTGGTACTTACGAGCTCAATGTTTAAAGCGCCGTTTGCAGCTTTTGCTTCAATGCTGTATTCAAACGGAATCGCCCTACCTTTTTCATCGACTTTGTTTTTCCATGATTCAATGCCGGTTGGGAAAAATGGATTGAATCCGATTTTAGCTTTGATGTTCAAACTATCTTCAGATAGGATGTCATAAACAAGCGGTTGGGTTTCATCGTAAAATTCTCCTGTATCATCATTGCTTAGATTTAATATTCTAAAACCATTGTAAGGAGGCTGATCAGCATAAAAATAAGTTAACATAAAACTATAATTCGTTCCTGTTTCTTCACCAACAACATGTCCGATTACATACCACCATTCAACTGGTTCAGACGCATGACGACCTTCATCATTTGGAAAGGTCAATATGCTCCCCTCAGGACTGTATGGATAGGTTTTCCAATCCTGAGCATGAATAGAAATAGCGATACACACGAATATAAACGCGTAAAAAATCCTCATAATAAAAGTAATTGTTCATTATCTTTAACAATTCTTCACCAATAAAGTTAAAAATACTTTTAAAAATTTTATTAATCCGTGATTTAATTATATCCGTGTGTAGCCTCACCCCCGGCCCCTCTCCTTTCGCGCCTAAATCGGCGCGGTGGAGAGGGGTGGAATTCGTTTTGAGGGGAGGAAATTCTCCTTTTTGTCACCATACATATCGGGAGTTAGGGAGCGAGGCACTGTTCTCCTATAAAGAATATATCTTCCAGTACAACCATAATATAGTAGTTATCGACTGGTGATAGTTGTGTTGAATTATTTTAATCAGTGATTTAATTCTAATCATGTGCGGTCTCACCCATGGCACCACTCCTTCCACGCCTAAATAGGCGCGGTGGAGAGGGGAGAAATTCGTTTTTTGGGGAGGAAATTCTCCTCTTTGTCACGAAGCAAATTGCGAGAAAGGTGAGAAATTTGTTTTGGAGAGGAAACTATCATTAAAAATAGCTCACTTCTTCACCCCCATTTCGTTTACTAATCTCGGAAAGAAGATTATTTGCCAAACGACTGGCACCTATTCTGAAATGTTCTGATGATAACCATTCTTCTCCCAAAATACTTTTTACGATTGAAAAGTAAACCAATGCTTCATCAGGCGTACTGATCCCTCCAGCGGGTTTTAAACCAACCATTTTACCAGATTTCTCTTTAAATTCTTTTACCGCTTCTGCCATTACATAAATGGCTTCCGGCGTTGCTGACGGATTTTGTTTTCCTGTGGATGTTTTAATAAAGTCAGCACCTGCCTCCATGGCAATTATGGAAGCAATCTTAATGTCTTTCATCGAAGGCAATGCGCCGGTTTCAAGGATTACTTTTAATTTTGAATTGCCACATGCAGATTTTATTTCTGAAATTTCATCAAAGACCTTTAGATAATCATCTTCCAGGTAAGAACCAAGCGACATAACTATATCTATTTCATCTGCACCTTCCATCACTGCCAGACTTGTTTCTGCAATTTTTACTTCTATAAATGTTTGTGATGAAGGAAATCCCGCAGAAACGGAAGCAATGTCTATTCTTGGCTGAAGTAACTTATCTTTTACAGTGCTCACAAGAGACGGATACACACAAATAGCAGCAACTGATGGCATTTCAGGATAATTCTCCCAAAATTGATTCACTTTATTCACCATCTTTGAGATGTTAATGCTATTATCAGTCGTATTCAAAGATGTTAAATCGATTAAACTAAAAATTGTTTTAAGATTTTCAATTGTATCATTGTTTTCAAAATCATTGTCTATAATTTCTTTCACAGCTTCTGCCACGGTTTCATCCAGGTAGTGAGTATCGTAAGCATTGATGGCACTGTGCAATTTGTCATTTAATTCCTGATCCATTATTTTATAATTTATTGATTATTAATACATTTCAAATGTTTTTATCTTCATTAACAATCTATGTTGATTATTGTTAATAAGGGCTGATAAAACCAGCAAACAATTTTAAAGAATATTCTTGATAGTTATCTATTTCTTTTCAATTAAAAAATAACGAATGGGCTCAAAAGAAAGTTAGCTTTTTTTATTGTTGTATTTATCATATCCTTTTCAACACATATTTGTCACTACAACATAGATTTATTTTTAACTTTGTACGCTATAAACAGATTGTTAATAAAATACTATTTACGCTGATTTTAAGAACGTTTAGCCATAGATATTTGTTATAAGTTTGTTGACAGACATAGTTAATTTTTTAATAACGATATACGCAACATTTTTGAAATATAGTTTTCAACGTTATTAACAAGCTATTATAATCATCATATTATTTTAAAATTTAAATTAATTAATAATATGTATTGTTCAATAACTAAATGTTCTGTTTCGGAAAAAACAACACAATGGATTTAAGAGAAGAAATATTAAAGCTGAAGAAACAAAAAAATGCCGTGATTATGGCTCATTTTTATCAGCGTGATGAAATTCAGGATATTGCAGATAACATTGGTGATAGTTTGGCATTGGCTCAGTGGGCTTCAAAAACCAGTGCAGATGTGATTGTTTTATGTGGTGTCCATTTTATGGCAGAAACTGCGAAAATCCTGTCTCCTGATAAAATGGTACTGTTACCTGATTTGGAGGCTGGCTGCTCTTTGGCTGAATCCTGTGAGCCGGAAGCTTTTGAGGCATTTGTAAAACAACATCCTGATCACAAAGTAATCTCTTATGTAAATACAACAGCTGAAATAAAAGCCTTGACGGATGTGGTGGTTACCTCAACCAATGCCAAACAAATAGTGGAGAGCTTTCCGAAGGAACAGAAGCTTATTTTTGGACCGGATCGAAATCTTGGCAATTATATCAATAGTGTTACAGGAAGGGATATGTTGTTATGGGATGGTGCCTGCCATGTGCATGAACAGTTTTCTTTAGAAAAGATGCTTGATCTGAAAAAAGAAAATCCTGATGCTGAAATACTGGCACATCCTGAATGCAAAAAGGTTGTATTGCTGGTGGCTGATCACATTGGATCTACAGCATCTATTTTAAAATATGCAACACAATCCGAAAAGAAAAAATTCATTGTTGCAACGGAGAGTGGTATACTGCACGAAATGAAACGACACAATCCTGATAAAATATTTATTCCTGCCCCCCCCAACGATTCAACCTGTGCTTGTAACGAGTGCAACTTTATGCGACTAAACACACTGCAAAAATTGCATGATTGCCTTAAAAATGAATCTCCCCAGATTCATCTTGATGAAAAGTTGCGTAAAAAAGCGGAAGCATCAATTTTGGAAATGCTGAAGATCTCTGAGAAGTTGGGATTATAAATACACTTATCAACAGCTTTTTCAACTTATTAAAAGTTGTTATAAAGACAATATTTTATTGCCTTAAACTAGTATCTTGCAACTTGTTTTTCAAAAAGTGCTTAGCAGTTCTCAATGGATGATTTTGATATAAGAAATAGTGACGGTGCAAATCGGGAAATGGATGTTGACAATCGTCTGAGACCACTGTCTTTCAGTGACTTTAGTGGTCAACAGAAAATTATCGATAACCTTGAAATATTCGTGACTGCTGCGAAACAGAGGCTTGAAGCACTTGATCATGTTTTATTACATGGACCACCGGGATTGGGAAAAACAACCTTGTCTAATATTCTTGCCAATGAGCTTGGGGTAGGTTTAAAATTAACCTCGGGTCCGGTACTGGATAAACCTGGAGATTTAGCAGGCATACTCACGAATCTGGAAGAAAATGATGTTTTGTTTATTGATGAAATCCATCGTTTAAGTCCGGTGGTTGAAGAATACCTCTATTCAGCTATGGAGGATTATCGCATCGATATCATGATTGATAAAGGACCATCAGCAAGATCAATACAGATTGATTTAAATCCGTTTACATTGATTGGTGCTACCACCAGATCAGGTTTATTAACAAGTCCGCTGCGTGCACGATTTGGAATTAACTGCCATCTTGAATATTACGATGTAACGATTCTTACAAAAATAGTAAAACGGTCTGCTGGTATTCTGGATGTGTCTATTGAAGATGATGCAGCTCTTGAAATCGCTTTTCGAAGTCGGGGTACACCCAGGATTGTAAATTCATTGTTACGGCGTGTACGGGATTTTGCGCAGGTAAAAGGAGATGGAAATATTAACATTGAAATTACAAAATATGCACTGGATGCATTAAATATTGATGCGCATGGTTTGGATGAAATGGATAATAAGATATTAACGACTATCATCGATAAGTTTAAAGGCGGACCTGTTGGTTTGACAACAATAGCAACCGCTGTTGGGGAAGATGGTGGCACCATTGAAGAAGTGTACGAGCCTTTTCTTATAAAAGAAGGATTTATAAAACGTACCCCAAGGGGAAGAGAAGTTACCGAACAGGCATATCGACATCTTGGCAGAGATTTTCGCGTAGATAATCAATCACTTTTATTTTAAACAGACCTTGGCTCAACTAAAACAACTTGCAAAAGATACGGTCATATATGGTGGAACAACCATTTTAAGCAGAATTCTTAATTGGTTTTTGGTGCCCTTATACACGCATCAACTTCAGAGTCAGGCCGATTATGGAATCGTCATAAATTTATACGCATGGACTGCTCTGTTGTTGGTAATATTAACCTATGGCATGGAAACAGGGTTTTTCCGTTTTTCCAATATGAAGGATAAAAATCCTGATGTTGTTTACAGCACTTCCTTAATATCAATTGGAGCAACATCACTCATTTTCATTGGTTTTGTCTTTCTTT
>JBFHER010000242.1:0-6069 GCA_041584055.1 Bacteroidales bacterium | reverse complement strand
TGTCAGGAGGGCAGTAAGCCTGCTTGGAATGAATGTCCCTGAACGCATGTAATGCACTCTCATATGCAACGGTTTTAATTCTAATTAAATAAGTCTGATGTGGTTGTATCAGGTCTCTGAATTGTCTCTTGATACTCCCGGTCCATATGACCATCCGAACATTTAAAAGCACAACTGTGCTTCTGTCCTGGATCGGATTTGCCAATCCGCCAGATTCTCCATTGTTTGTTGAAATAATATATCGTTTGAGTTGATATCAGTTCAATTTCAGAACCATCCTACAATACAATCTAAACTGTGAATAAAATTACCATCACAAATTCAAATTGTGAGGCTGATACCAATATTCTAATTTTCATGTTCAAATTAGTATAAGAAGAATGCAACGTCCATAACAATATCACCTGTTTGTTAGTTTTGTTGATTACATGCTGTAGAACCACTAACTTCATATAACTACATATGTCAGTTTGTTTATATTTGTACTTTAAAAAATGAATTTTATGAATTGTTAAACTATTATTTGAAAATTGGGTTATTATATAATAAATAAACACGATTAGATTATGGCAAAAATTAAAGTGGCAAATCCCGTTGTAGAGCTGGATGGCGATGAAATGACACGAGTTATCTGGAAATTTATCAAAGACAAACTCATTCTTCCGTACCTGGATCTCGATATCAAATATTATGATCTCGGGATGGAGTACCGTGATGAGACCAATGATCAGGTGACCGTCGATGCAGCAAACGCCATTAAAAAGTACAATGTTGGAATTAAATGTGCTACCATTACCCCCGACGAAAAAAGAGTTGAAGAATTTGATCTTAAAGAAATGTGGCGATCTCCCAATGGAACCATTCGGAATATTTTGGATGGAACGGTTTTCAGAGAGCCAATTATGATAAAGAATGTACCAAGGTTGGTGCCTGGGTGGAAGTATCCTATTTGTATTGGACGACATGCTTATGGTGACCAGTATCGTGCAACCGATTTTCTTACGAAAGGAAAGGGAAAACTCACCATTACCTTTACACCTGAAGACGGATCTGAGCCTCAGACTTATAACGTGATGGATTTTAAGGGTGATGCCATTGCCATGGCAATGTACAACACAGATGAGTCCATTTATGGTTTTGCTCACTCCAGTTTTCAGCAGGCAATTTCAAAAAAGTGGCCTTTGTACATGTCAACCAAGAATACCATTTTAAAGCGTTATGATGGTCGTTTCAAGGACATTTTTGAAGAAGTATATCAGGAACATTACAAAGAGGAGATGGATAAGTTGGGCTTGACCTACGAACATCGTTTGATTGATGATATGGTGGCTGCTGCATTAAAATGGGATGGTGGTTTTGTTTGGGCATGTAAAAATTACGATGGTGATGTACAGAGTGATACCCTGGCACAAGGATTTGGGTCACTGGGCTTAATGACTTCCACGCTGGTAACACCTGATGGAAAAACAATGGAGGCCGAAGCTGCCCATGGAACCGTTACACGTCATTACAGAATGCACCAACAAGGAAAACCGACATCAACGAACCCCATTGCCTCAATTTTCGCCTGGACTCGTGGTTTGGCATTTCGTGGAAAATTGGATGGTAATCAGGCTTTGATTGGTTTCTGTGAAACCCTCGAAAGTGTTTGCATTGAAACAGTTGAAAGTGGTAAGATGACCAAGGATCTCGCATTGTGTATACATGGCAGTGATCTGAAGGAAGAACATTATCTAACCACCGAGCAATTTCTGGATGCTTTGGATCAGAATTTGAAAAGTAAATTAAATTAATAAGCTTGTATTCAGGCTAGTATGAAATCCTCGGCATGTGTCGGGGATTTTCTTTTTTAGTCGAATTATATTGGTCATATGTAAAAAGATAAATAAATAGAAGTAAACATGTAGGAAATACAAATAAAAATTAATAGTTTCGAAGCTAATACTAGATAATTAATATGATAACTATGAAACGTTTTAATGCTCTATTCATATTATCCTTCCTACTGATTTTGTCATCATTTGCAATCTCACCTTTTTTAGAAATGGGGGCTTTAGGAGCCGATCAACAAACGGTTCAGGAAAAATTGGAAACTGCATTAAAAAGTGGCGGCTTTGAGATAATTGGCAGTTATCATCCCGGATCCAACAACGATTGGTTTGTGCTTGTGTATACCAGTAAGGAGTTAAAGGACCTGGCAATTGGTTTGGATGAGCGAACAGGACTTGCTGCTGCTCTGAAAATAGGATTGATCAAGAAGAACGGTGCGTGGAACGTCTTTGCACAAAATCCGGAATATCTTTTTCATGCAACTTTCAGGAAGCAGATGGAGACCGGAATAATAAAATCGGGAGCCCTGAGTATTGACGCAAAGGTAAAGGCAGCTTTGAAAAAGACAAGTGTCACATTGCAGGCATATGGTGGAGATCTTAGCATTTCAAATCTACATAAATACCATTATATGTTTGGCATGCCTTATTTTACAGATCCTGTCGAGTTAAAAAGCTTTGATTCCTTTGACGCTGGGGTTCAGAAAATTCGGTCAAATCTGAAAGCAGGCAAGGGAAATACTGTGAGTGTATATGAGATTGTTGACGAAAAGAAGCAAGTTGCCGTTTTTGGTGTAGGATTGTTGGATCCGGACGATGGAGAGGCATCGTTCTTGTCTATTGTTGGTCCAACACATTTGGCAGCAATGCCTTATGAAATTATCCTTGAAAAAAACGAAGCCACATGCCTACATGGCAGATATCGATTTGCATTGAACTGGCCTGAGTTAACCATGGGAACTTTTACTAAGATTATGAGTACACCCGGGTATGTTTCATCAACCCTTGGGGCATTGACAGAATAGGTTTGACCGTTCGCAATTTTAATTGAAAAAGTTACAATGGAAATAATATTTTGTGGAAAGTTAAAATATGTAAAACCAAACTGCAATAAGTTTGTTTAGAATAAAGTGAGAACCAACTTATATTATAATGTATAAAATACACCCGTTATGCGAATATTCATATTCCTTTTAGTTTTTACTGCCGTTTCATGTGGCGTATCAGAACAAAAAAAAGATGTTAAGGAAAGTTCATCAGTTGAATCCGTAGAGTTAAATTCCAATGCAAAAATTGACACCATGGTGTTGGTCGTGGAAGGGATGACCTGCACGGGTTGTGAACAAACCGTAGAGAAAACAGTACTGGCATTGCCTGGCATAAAATCGGTGGAAGCATCACACATTGAAAAAATGGCAACAATTCAATTTGTTGAAGGGGCTGTCGAAAAAGATAAAGTGGTGAAGGCCATTAAAGGTGCTGGTTATGAGGTTGTTGAATAGTGTTGTAAGAACAAACTAAACTTTTAAAAAAACAAGATAAAAATGAGTGAATCCACTAACAAAGAGGACAATGGATCTGGCAGCTCAAGGCGTGATTTTGTTCGAAAATTTGGATTAATTGGAGCCGCTGCAGCTGTTGGTTCAGCTGCCATATATTCTGGATTTAAGTTTCAAAAAGCCAAAGGAGATAAGGTTAAAGTCTTAACCGCAGATAACAGACTGGTGGAAGTTGACCGGGATCAGATAAAGGAAGTGACAGGCTTAAAAATTGACCAAAGTGCACTTCAAACAAGAGGTCGTGAAGGGATGGCCGGAAAACGTTTTGTAATGGTGATTGATCTGGCAAAATGTCGGAATGCGCGCCAATGCATATCAGCCTGTCAACATGAGCATCACCTAAGACCGGAACAATATCATATCAATACCCTTTTGATGCAGGATTCAGAAAAGACTGCGCCTTATTACATGCCAAAACCTTGTCAGCACTGCGATAATCCACCCTGTGTGTCTGTTTGCCCTGTGGATGCAACCTTTAAACGTCAGGATGGCATTGTGCTCATCGATAATGAGCGCTGCATAGGGTGTCGCTTCTGTATTGCTGCATGCCCATATTCAGCACGTATATTTAACTGGCAGGAACCAAAATTTGTGGAAGGAGACGAGGAACGCGAGTATGATGTTGAATTAAATGTGCCTCAAAAGAAAGGAACGGTTTCAAAATGTTTATTCAGTGCGGATCGGCTACGGGAAGGGAAACTCCCTTACTGTGTTTCTGCCTGTCCCAACGGTGTTTTCTATTTTGGTGATCAGAACGAAGATGCTGTTACCAATGGAACAACCAAAGAAACGGTTCGATTAAGTAAATTGTTAAAGGACAAGGGCGGCTATCGTTTAATGGAAAGTCTCGGTACCGACCCCCGGGTGTATTATTTGCCACCAAAGGACAGATTGTTTGATGTTCCCGAAGATGCTCTGAAAAACAATGACCATGGTAACCACGCTTAATTTATCTAACGATGAGTGAAAATTTCGAAAAAATAACATCAGATGAGAAACGCCTGGATTCAATTGCAGGTGATCTGCTAAAGCATGTCAGGCTAAACAGCAGCTTTAATTACTGGATGGCTTTTTTAACAATGACCCTCCTTATTTGTGGGTATGCATATTATGAGCAATTAACCAATGGTTTGGTTGTGACAGGTTTACGCGACTACATAAGTTGGGGTATGTATTTGGCCAGCTTTGTGTTTTTTGTGGCCGCAAGTTTGATAGGGATGCTCATTGGTTCCGTTTTAGGATTGATTGGCTTTAAGTGGGTGAAACCCATTACTCGAATTGCAGAAATCATTGCGGTGGCTTTTGCGGCGGTGGCAGGTCTTGTAATCGTTACTGATATGGGGCGGCCTGACCGGCTTTTGAATGTGTTTATTCATGGACGGGTTCAATCACCGATCGTATGGGATCTCACCGTTGTAACCACCTATCTTGTATTGAGTTTGCTGCTGTATTTGTTGCCATTGATACCTGATATGGCCATTGCAAAAGGACGCTTACACAATGCACCTCCCTGGCTGGTTAAAATTTATGAGTTGCTTTCCTTTAACTGGACACACAAGCCGGAACAATACAAGGTATTGCTCCGTGCAATCCGAATTTTAATGATTCTAGTTGTCCCGGTTGCATTTGCAATTCATACGGTAACATCCTGGCTGTTTGCGGCAACCCCGCGAGCCGGGTGGGACAGTACCATCTTTGGGCCTTACTTCTTAACAGGAGCCTTTGTAGCAGGTACTGCGGCAGTGATTATCGCCATGTTCTTTTTTAGAAACAGTTATAAGCTTGAGAAGTATCTGACCATCGACCATTTTGATAAAATCAGCAAGCTTTTGGTTCTGGTATCTATTGTTTATTTGTATTTTAATATAAATGAATTTCTTGTGCCAGCCTATAAAATGAAAAAGTTTGATGCGATTCATCTTAGGGAGCTTTTTACCGGACACTATGCAACCATGTTTTGGTTGGTACAGATATTTGGTTTGATCCTGCCTATCATTTTATTGTTATTTAAAAAGATGCGACGTCCTGCACCTGCCATGTGGATTTCAATATTTGTGCTTGTTGCGTCATGGTTTAAACGGTATTTGATTGTTATTCCTACCATGGCTCATCCATACTTGCCTGTGCAGCATGTCCCCGAAGAATTTGTTGTGTATACCCCAACAATTATTGAAACTTCGGTTACGATTATGACTTTGGTGATGGTCCTTATGATTATTTCGGTGCTTTCGAAGTTCTTTCCTGTGATTTCCATCTGGGAAATGGCAGCAGAAGATGAGAATGAAAAAGAGGAATTAAATTAATACTATGAAATTTATGAATTATCTATCAATTATATTCGCACTTCTTATTGTATCTGCAACAACACTTTATGCTCAAGACGAATGGCTTGTGCCCGAAGAAGAAAATGCCCGACTTAGTCCCAAAGCATTTACAGATGATGATGTGAAAGAAGGTGAAGCAATTTATAAAACAAATTGCCTGTCCTGTCATGGCACACCAACACAAGGGAATTTTTTACCATTGAATCCACCACCGGTTGATCCCGCAGGACCTAAAATGCAGGCAAACAGTGATGGTGCTCTCGCCTATAAAATAGCAAATGGACGCGTGACGATGCCAGCTTTCAAAGCAAGTTTAAGCACATCGGATATATGGAAGGTGATTGCTTATTTCAGAAG
>JBFHER010000241.1:0-6096 GCA_041584055.1 Bacteroidales bacterium | reverse complement strand
GCGGTCTTCTTGCGCCACCGCTAAAGCTAAAGGCGACACGCGGTTGTTTACTTTCTTCGGCTGAAGGAAGAAAGTAAAAGCCCGTGCGGCTAGAGCACACAAAAGCATTGATTGAATTTTAGCCGGACAACAATGATTTTTTTTATATATGACGAAAAAACGCCTCTAATTTTAACAAATTGAATGCGCTCCAACCAAAGGTGACTATGATTTCATAAGATTTATCTTGTCATTTATCAAGTCAATGTCAATGATATGTCACACCTCATTCTTTTCTACGAAAAAAGAATCCTATAATTTTGCATCAATAAAATTCAGGCCATCGTTCAACCTGATTGTTTAAGAATGTGTGGGGTTCTGAGTTGAAAAGAAAAAAATCAAAAACAAACAATGTCTTCATTATATCCAGATAATTACAAAAAGATAATGCAGGTGAATGATGCTTATACAAGCATGAATTCCAACCGGGTTGAAGAAATATTGAATTTTGCCCGAGGCATGCGTTTTCAACGCATAGGTATTGCCCACTGCATCACATTTTCGCATGAAGCAAGGACATTGGAAAGATATTTTTCAAAGTATTTTGATGTTTATACTGTGGATTGCAAATATGAAAGAATACCCAAAAAAGATATTTTAGGCGGAGGGAGCAGTCGTGTGATGTGTAACCCACTGGGGCAAGCGGAATTTTTGAATAAGCATAAGACGGAGTTAAATATTTCAATGGGCCTTTGTGTAGGACATGACATGATATTTAGCAAACATTCAGATGGATTGGTAACCAACCTGTTTGACAAGGATTTTACAAATAACAATAATCCGGCCAAAGCCATTGCAGACATTGCTGGGAGATAGGGATCTGAATAAAAGGTGTGTATCCACAAAGAGATGAGGGATGTGACTTCGTATACAGTCAGATACACATACAAAAATGATATATGATGGAAAAAAAAGAAGTGCCTAAGAACATACGATTTGCATTTGCAGTTAGCCATGCAAAAGCATTTGAATCATGTCATTTTGGCGATGCGGACATGTATTTGATTTTTGAATGGAATGGCGAAAAAATAGCTTTTAAAAATGACCTGAAGAATCCCTATAAAAATATGGATGAATCGCAAGGCCATGGTTCTCCTAAAAAGGGAAAGGCAATCATTGATTTATTGAAAGAAAACGACATACAGGTCATGGTTTCCAAACAATTTGGAAAAAACATCACCCTGGTAAACCGTTTTTTCATTCCAATTATCATTGACAAAGAAACAATTGAAGATGCACTCAACGTTTTAAGTCAGCATCTGAACTGGATCAAGGATGAATTGGAGCATAATGTACATGCATATAAACTCTTTATGCTGAAAAAAGGAATTTTAAAGGTAAAAGTAACGACATAAAAAGTTTATCAAACTGCCTCGTAAAAGAAATATATTATAATAATAAAACCATCGAAGAATGAGCAAGCAAAAAGAAAATTTAAAAACTTTAATCATTGGTGCAAGTCAGAATCCTGAACGTTATGCTTACAAGGCCGCTGAAAAATTAATATCTCATGACCATGAAATTTACATGATTGGAAATCGTGCGGGTCTTTTATTTGATCGGGAGTTAACCAATAATCCCATACCTTACCCTGATGTTGACACGGTGACCATGTATGTGTCACCCAAAAATCAAACAGGTTATTATGATTACATCAAATCTTTAAAACCCAGACGGGTTATTTTCAATCCGGGCACAGAGAATCCAGAATTTGAAAAAGAATTGACTAATCGGGGAATTGAGACAGAGCAGGCATGTACACTGGTTTTGCTAGCAACCAATTCCTATTAAAGATATAATCCTTGTTCTTATAAGAAGGATTCAATCAAGACGTAAAATCTTTTCCATCTTTCGCCCTTTGGCCAGCTCATCCACGAGTTTGTCCAGATATCTTATCTTTTTTGTCAACGCGTTGTCTATATCTTCGATGCGATAGCCACAGATAACCCCTTTGATGTTTTCGACGTTTGGATTTAAATTTGCATGCTGAAAGAAAGTTTCAAAGGTGACTCCTTGATGCAGAAAATCCTGAACTTTTACCTCATCAAATCCGGTTAACCACTCAATCACCTGTAAAAGTTCAGCTTCCGTTCTTCCTTTTTTCTTTATTTTATTGAGATAATGGGGAAAAACAGACGCAAATGTCATTTTTGCCATACGCGCATTGTGCTCCGGTGTTACTTTCATGTCTTTTTATCTCATTAGATGCGAACTTTGATTTCCCTTAGGCTTCATTCACTGAGAATGTGAATGAAGCCTAAGATGAAGATTTTATTCTCTAAACAATGCTTTGCCATAAAAGGTTCTTTCCCCAGCTGTGACTTTATATAGATACATGCCATTCGTTTTCAGTGCAGGAGCAAATGCAGCGCTGTAATGCATGCCTTGTTTTACATTCTGATTAAAGATTGTTTTCAAATGTTTGCCTGATGCATCGTAAAAATCAATGCGAACATTGCTGTTTGCATGAGCCACAAACACGAAATTAAATTGGTCCTTAAAAGGATTCGGAAAGACGTTAAAGCCTGAATCAAACATTTCAATCCCTTCAATTCCCACGACTTTATCAACAGTGATGGTAAATGTTGCCGAATGCTGAAGAGCGGATGGATACAGTCCGTCGTCTGTGACTGTGACAGTTACCTGATATTCCATTGCAGCCTGCGATGACATCGGTGTCCAGCTAAATTGTCCATTGATAGAATCAATGTGCATGCCCAACGAGAGCGATGCATTATCCAGTGTGTAACGTAGTGTTTGGACAGGTTCATCATTATCAATTGCAGTGATTGTAAATGACAACTCCTCCATTTCGTTCACCCTTTTATTCTCAATTGGAGATAACTCCGGAGAAGTATTCAATGCTTTTGTTGTAACAATGCCAACGCCTGTGGACGGCAGGAGATAACTCAATATCCGGCCCCCGTTAAATGCATTGTACTCAAAAATAGAGAGGTGATAATCCGTCGCCGGCTTTAATCCTGTTACAATCACATTATCATCCTCGCCATCGTACACAACGAAATTTCCGGTTCCAATTTCGTCACCCGCCCCCAAATAGGTATTGTCAATGTAATTGACATCATCAAGGGGATTTGCATCCACCGGTGATCCTTCATGCATGACAACGAGGCGTTTTTGACCGCTTCCTCTTGTAAAGTGGATGTGAAATGAGTTTTCGGTAACATTTATGGCACTGTCGATGACCGCATTCACCTGCGGTGGCCCAAGGGTGGTAAAACGTCCTGTAAGTGGCGGACGTAGCAGCATTGGATAAGTTAATCCATTGGCTTCATAAACCGCCAGGTGATAAGTTGTTCCACCCTCAAGTTTTAACATCTGAAAGTTGTTGGTCGTGTTTTTATAAACAACGTAATTCCCATCGCCCAAATGACTTCCAGACCCAAAATAGTTCGAATTGTATGCTGTTGTATCGTTGGGATTTATGGTCACCGGACTGTCTTTCCTGGCCACAACGATTCTACGTTGACCATTTCCATTTGTCCATGAAACATTTCCTGATTCGGGCGTTATCCCGCTAATCACCAAATTTGAAGCCTGAATGTCTGGAGCTGATTGTGTAGTTGCAGCTGTCGAATCGTAAACAGCAGTAAGATAGTCAATGTCTGCACCTGTTCCGCCGTATTCAAATATTTTAAAAAAGTATTCGGTGCCAGGGTTAAAACCTTCGGGATGCGTAAAATAACTGGTGCCATCATAGATGACGCGTTGACCCGGTGCAATTTCTTCTGCAAGGCGAAAATCTTTGTTCTCGGCATAGTCCACACCATCCTGAGGAACCACATCAACGGCGGCACCTTCACGCGCTACAATCACCCTTTTGTCACCACCCCCTCTGGTCCATATTAAAGTCATACTGTTTCCATCTGTTGTTGTTGAATAAAAACCACTTGCTGGGTTTGGGGGTTCAAAGGTAATTTTAAATGATCCTTCCCCTGGTTCAAGTTGTTTATAAACCGGCGCTCCAACGCCATTGTATTCAAAGATTTTAAAGTAATAAGTGTTGCCGGGTTCCATGCTCGATACGTCGGTGTAAAGCGTATCAGAAAACTGATCACCATAAGGTGATCCCGTGTAGCTAAAGATAACAGAGCTTTCACCAATTTTTGAACCAGCACCAAAGTAACTGGATGCATTGTAGCTTTTTAAATTTTCAGGGATACCATCAACTGGTGCATTTTTACGTCCCAGAATAATGCGTCTGCCACCACTTCCCTGTTCCCAGAAAATACGTAATTTATCGAGGGTAAGCAACTGAAAGTGCACTTTGGATGCGGAAACACCAGGCGCATTTGCAGTTGAGGCAGATCCAGAAAGCGTTTCGGTCATTAAATAGTTTGTAATATTTCCTGAGCCATTGTATTCGATCACTTTTACATAATATCGTACGCCTATTTCAAGGCTGTCGATGTAGGTATGATAACCTGTGCCATCGTAGATTACTTTTTGTCCCGGTTCAATTTCTTCGGCAAGATTAAAGGCTGCATTACCCGTGTATTGTACCCCATTTTGAGGGATTGCTGTTACTGCCTGATCTTTACGAACAATAACAATGCGTCGTTCCCCATCGCCTCTTGTCCAAATAATTCTTAGAGAATTTCCTTCGATCGTTGTAAAGGCAATCCCTTTTGAAGGGATAGTAGGAGGGGGAGGCAGTTTTGTTGTGAATGAAAAGGTATCCACATTTTCAATATTGAAAACGGGGCTGTTTGTTCCTGTATATTCAAAGGCTGTCACATAATATTTCGTATTGGGTTGCAAACTGACCGATGCAAATGAATTGACACCTCTGTAGATAGCATAATTTCCATTTCCAAGATTACCATAACCTGAGCCAAAACTTGCATTGTAATTGTAATTTTGATAATTATTGGGTACAAAATCAACCACAGTATCCTGTTTCATCACGATTAGTCTTCCTGTTCCATTGCCTGGTGTAAACGTTAAGTTGGCATTGTATGCTCCCACAGAAAGGGTGTCGATGTTTGATACATTGACCAGCGGTGTACTTTGTGTTGTTTGACTAAAAGTGGCATAATCAGTGACAAGGTAGCCAACTTCCGTACCAGATCCACTGTATTCGAAAATGGCAAAATAATAGGTGGAATCGTGATTTAGATTGCTCACAGTCACAGTGCTGTTGCTATTGTTATAAATCACTTTTTGGCCGGGTGCAATTTCCGGTGCCAGTGCAAAATCGGGATGAGATGTATAAGCCACATTCTTCTGTGGGAAGGCATCCACAGGCGATCCTTCACGTATGACCACAATCCGACGCGTCCCATTACCAACCGTCCATCTGAGCGACATTTTATCTCCTTCAATTTGTGATGCAATTACCTCGGAGGAAGCAATGGTTGGATGAGGCAATGTTTTTACACTTGCCCGCAATGGATTCGTTGTAAGATATACTGGTCCGGAACCACCATTGTATTCAAACACCGCAAAGTGATATGTCGTATCGGGATTCATCTCACTGAGTTGCACCTCAGAAGCAGACCCTTTGTACACAACAAAATTATTATCCCCGATGATTGATCCACTGTTGGATCCCCGATATTCTACACGCGCGTGTGCTCTGTAAGAGATCAGCTCAACCGGATTGGCATTGACCGGGGCGCCTTTTTTCGCCAGTACAATCCGGTTGGCACCATCACCTGCCGTCCAGGAAATTTTCATATTGTTCCCGGTGATGTCTGTTGCAACAAAGCCACTTGGCTGAACACCTGGAGCAAAAAGGGTTTGAATCGTGTCACTTAAATAAGACGTTGTTAAAAATTCAGACGATAAACCGGATCCATTCATTTCAAAAATGGCCAGATAATAATCTGTTTCAGGCACCAGATTATATATGCTAAAAGAGGCGCCTCCGCCACTGTAAACAACATACTCGCCCGTTGCCACTTGCTGTCCGTCTCCAAACGTACTATTGGCAAGGTAGCTATTGTAATTTTGGGGGACAGTTGTCACCGGCGTTCCCATTTTTAGAATGGCAATACGCGACGTGCCATCTCCTTTGGTAAAGGAGACATAAAT
>JBFHER010000240.1:0-6216 GCA_041584055.1 Bacteroidales bacterium | reverse complement strand
TACTCGGGTCGGAATTTTGCCGCCGGCTTCCTTCAGATTATACCTCGCGGTAAGCACCCTTGCCTTGAGCTAATGGTTGGCTACTACAAACCCCCATTCAGGACTTACACCTTATAGTTATTTACCATGCACGGCACACCAAAAAAAAAGGACATTCATATATGAACGCCCTTTTATTTATCTCAATCTGTTTATTAGAATTTTGCAAGCAACCCGCTTCTTTCTTTTAAAGCATCCACTGTGGGTTCCTGGCCACGGAAGGCTTTATAAAGTTTCATGGGGTGTTCTGAACCACCCTTCTCAAGAATATTTTTTCGGAAAGATTTTGCTGTTTCTTTGTCAAACAAGCCATTCTTTTTAAACACTGAGAATGCATCCGCATCCAAAACCTCTGCCCATTTGTAACCATAATAACCGGCCGCATATCCACCGGCAAATAAATGCCCGAATTGGGTCGTCATTACAACACCCTCAACATCGGGGAACAACTGAGATTTTTCCCATGCCTTGTTTTCGAAGTCCTCAACATCTCCACTGTAAGGTTCTTCAAGCGTATGCCATGCCATGTCAAGGTATCCGAAGCTCAATTGCCGGATGGAAGCATAACCCGCATTGAAATTATTTGATTCACGAATTTTCTCAACTAACTCCGCAGGTATTTTCTCTCCTGACTTATAATGCACAGCAAAACGATCTAAAAATTCCTTTTCCACTGCCCAGTTTTCCATGATCTGAGAAGGCAATTCAACAAAATCGCGGTACACATTTGTTCCGGCAAGACTTCCATAGGTTGAATTGGCAAACATACCATGCAGTGCATGTCCGAATTCATGCAGGAATGTTTCCAGTTCTCTGAAAGTTAGCAAGGACGGTGTTGTTTCAGTGCTGGGAGTAAAATTCATCACGATTGAAATGTTTGGACGATGATCAACACCATTTTGTTTGTACTGACCAATAAAATCATTCATCCATGCACCACCACGTTTACTTTCACGGGGATGAAAATCTGCATATAAAACAGACAGGAATGTTCCATCCTCATCATAGACCTCGTAAGGAATTACCTCTTCGTGATATACCGGGATTTCTCTGTTTTCCTTAAAGGAAATTCCGTATAATTCTGTTGCCAATCCAAACACGCCATCAATTACGTTTTCCAGTTTGAAATATGGCTTCAACATTTCATCATTCAGATCAAACTTTTGAATTTTCAATTTCTCAGAATAATAACTCCAATCCCAGGGCTTCAGCTCACCCTTTAGGCCCAACTCATTAGCCAGTTTTTGCACCGCTTCCTTTTCCTTTAATGCAACTGGCATGGATGCTGCAAGCAAGTCGTCCATCAAACCGTAAACATTTGCAGGGTTTTCAGCCATCCTTTCCTTTAGGACGTAGTCCGCGTAGTTCTTGTAACCCAGCAATTTTGCCATCTCCAGACGCAATTGAACGATGCGTTCTACAATTTTGCGATTGTCGTTCTCATTGTCTTTAACGGATTTTGAACCATAGGCATAATATAACTCTTTCCTCAGCTCTCGATTATCCGCATATTGCATTACCGGCAGATAACTTGGCATAGAGATATCCAGTACATATCCGTCAAGGTCTTTTTGCTTTGCCTTTGCGGCTGCAGCTTCAAGTGCGCCATCCGGCAAGCCTGTGAGAAGTGACTTATCTGTGATGTGTTTGGTATAGGCATTTGTTTCTGCCAAAACATGATTTCCAAAATCAAGTGTTAACTTTGACAGTTCCTCACTTATCTTACGATAGGTCTCCTTATCTTTTTCCGGAAGATTGGCTCCGCTGCGTACAAATCCCTGATAGGTGTCTTCCAGTAGCTTGGCCTGTTCAACATTTAATTGAAGGCTTTCACGGGAATCATAAACATGCTTAACCCTTTCGAATAACTCAGGATTCAGGGATATGTCATTTTGAAATTTTGTAAGCATTGGAGAAACCTCCTGAGCAATCTCTTGCAGTTTTGGTGATGTGTTAGCGCTCAGCAAGTTAAAAAAGATACCTGATGTTCGGCCCAGCAACTTGCCTGAATACTCCATTGCCTCAATGGTGTTTTCGAATGTTGCCTCATCCTTATTATTAACGATGGCTTCGATCTCTTTTTCTCCCTCTTCAAGGGCTATTTTAAAAGCCGGAATGTAATGTGAGGTATCAATTTTATCAAAGGGTGCTGTGTTGTGAGGTGTTTTAAATTCCCCAAGTAATGGATTCCCTTCAGAGGAACCTTCTTTTTCTGTATTACATGCAGTCATAATTAACAGTGCAAAAAATAAATAAATTAATCTGTTCATCCTATGTGTTGTTTTAAAGTGTGTTTTCAAAGGATTTAATTCAAAACCACCAGATATAACACTGCTCGACAAAAGTTGTTCTTAAAATTTTATTTCACAAGCTGCCATGCTGTTGCAGCGGCACCAAGTATGGCTGCTTTTGCCCCATCAAGTTCCGACACTTTAATTTCCAGCTCTCGCCCGCTAAACATCGAACGCTGATGTATTTTGAGTGACGCTTTTAATGGATTTATCAATAAATCCCCAGCCTTGGCAACACCTCCAAACAGAATGATTGCCTGCGGACTGGAAAATGTCATCATATCAGCAATTGAACGTCCCAAAACCTCTCCGGTAAAATTAAAGGCTTCTGTTGCGATCTCATCTCCTGCAATGGCGGCATCATAAATATCTCTGGATGTGAGCTTATTATAAGGTATATCTCTCAGTGGACTTGCGATGCGTTTTACAGCCAACAATTCAGTTGCCGTGCGCACAAGACCAGTGGCAGAACAATAGGTTTCCAAGCACCCTTTGTAACCACATCCACAGTCGCGCCCTCCGGGAACTGCTGTGATATGTCCCAGTTCACCGGCAAAACTATCGTAACCCAGCACCAACTGACCATTGGCTACAATACCGCTTCCTAATCCGGTACCGAGTGTTACCATGATAAAATCCTTCATCCCTTTTGCACCACCGAATATCATTTCCCCCACAGCTGCAGCATTTGCATCATTGGTCAGGGCCCATGTGTCCACACTGAATGACGCTTTCAACAAATCAATGAGCGGCACTTTTGGTCCCCATCCCAAATTCACGGCATTATCAATTGTCCCTTTGTAATAATTACCATTTGGAGCGCCGATTCCAACACCAACTAATTCACAATCACCTCGGGATTCTAACAAAGAACGCATCGCTTTTTTCAATTCTTTAAGATAGTTCTCCACCGGTTGATTGATCAGGGTTTTTGTATGGCTTTCTGCCAATATATGACCGTCTTTATCCACAAGGCCCAATTCCGTATTGGTACCTCCAATATCAATTCCTAGTACTACTTTCATTCGTTGTATTATTAGTTTTTCTGCAACAATTCTGCTTCCCCGATCCATGGGAAATTGCGAAAACAAAATTATCAAAAGTTTAGGTCAAACAAAATTTATTTGCCCTCGGCCTTGCAAATGAGCTATTTATTTAATGGATTCCGCTTCTACTGCAGTCATCTATTTCCAAAACCCTGTCAAATTGAAAAAAAATTGTACTTTAGTGGGTGAAAAATAAACACAATAATAGATGAGTATAACGATAAAGGAAGCTAAATCGAGTTCTGATTTAAAGCGTTTTGCCAGATTACCTTACAAACTTTATAAAAATCATCCGTTTTGGGTGCCTCAGATAAAAAGCGATGAATATAAATCGCTTTTGCCTGAGCACAATCCGGCATTTGACTTCTGCAAAACTAAATTTTGGCTTGCCTATCGTGATGGGCGATGTGTAGGACGCATTGGTGGGATAATCAATCCATTATTGATTGAAAAATCCGGTGAAGATATTGCACGATTCACCAGAGCTGAATTTGTGGATGACGAAGAAGTGGCCAATGCACTGTTTGCTACCGTTGAGAAATGGGCAAAAGAAAACAAAATGCAAGGCATTGCTGGCCCCCTTGGCTTCTCAAACCTGGACCATCAGGGCTTACTCATCGAAGGTTATGAACATATTGCTTCCGCAGCGTCTGATTATCATTTTGAATACTACAAAAAGCATTATGACAGGTTGGGGTATGTAAAAGACATGGACTGGCTGGAATTTCGCATCACCTTTCCTGAGGCACTTCCTGACAAAGCCCTTCGGGTTGCTGAAATTATAAAAAAACGTTTTGGTCTGACAACGATTGAGTTTGAACAGCGAAAAGAGATGGAAGCATACAAGGAGAAGATCTTTCAGGTGTTTAATACTGCATTTGATAAGCTTTATGGCACCTACCCTTTACCGCCTAAACTTTCCAACTATTATGTTGAAAAATATTTCAATATCCTAAATCCAAAGTATGTGAAGGTGGTTCTTGATAAAGATGACGAGTTAGCAGGATTCATCGTGGCCATGCCATCATTGTCAGAAGGTTTGCAAAAAGCGAAGGGAAGACTTTTCCCATTTGGCTGGTGGCATCTGACAAACACAATGAAAAAGACATCTGTCATGGATTTGATGCTGACAGGAGTGCGTCCTGAGTATCAAAAAATGGGACTGGCCTCATTGCTTATGAATGATTTATGGCAAACAGCGAATAAAGCAGGCATTAAATTTGTTGAAACAACGGCCATGCTCGAAAACAACCATGTGGCCATTCAAATGTGGAAGTCTTTCGATCACATTCAACACAAACGCAAACGGGCATTTAGAAAGATGTTTTAATTCAAAGCGTCACTACCAGTTATCCGTACGAAACGGCACAGCAGGAAATCCCTCCCGGTTGAACAGATCTGCCTCTGGATTGTCCCCCCATGCGTAACGAACAGCAACAGGATGCTTAACGTGTGGACTAAACACCACCACTTTGTCTCGATCGAATAAGGCTGTTGCCCAATAAAATCGTTTGTCCGCACCGGCCACCTGAAATCCCTGCAGGTATCCATACTTATTCATTGACACAAGGCCAGATCCCTTGTTCTCGAAGTTTATACTTACAGAACTTCCTCTGATTTGCATGGATTCAAAGTAGGGGCCGGAACAAATCAATGAATCATGATAAGCAACTTTTTGTGCAAGTTTAAACAGCCGCTCTCCTACTTTGTTTTTATTTGGCGGATGTATGTTGTCAGCCATGCCAAGATCAATGATTACTGCCATTCCTGTATTCTCCAGCTGTTGTGTTTTTGCTTGTGATTCACGTAGCAATGCCCATTCACTTTGGACAGGAGGTTCCTCGTCTTTTTCCTTATAATTGGCCAACTGAACATATAAAAATGGCATTTCAGGGATCCCCCATCTGGAACGCCAATCTTTTATCATGGATGTAAACAGGTGGTGATACGCTTGCGGATTTGTTTTCGTGTTTGACTCCCCCTGATACCAAATCGTTCCTTTAACAGGAAAATTTAACAGAGGGGAGATCATTCCGTTAAAAAGAGTTGTGTTATAAGCGTTTGGGTGTGCCTTTTCTGGAATTGTATCCAAGTCTGGCAATGATTTAAAACCGGATAAACAATCTTTGCTCATCCATGCTTCTATATTTGTTCCACCCCAATTTGAACCAATCAGCCCAATAGGAATCCCAAGGTATTCCTGAAGATGCTTTCCAAAAAAGTATCCCACGGCGGAGAAATCTACTACGGTTTCAGGTGATGCAGCCGCCCAAGTGGTTTCGTAAACATCGTCCTGAGCTTGTAAGGCCATTCTTCTGGGGACATCCATGACCCGGATATTTGGATTCTCAGATTGTTCAATGGCGGTTTTACAATCCGGGAATCGCTTCAATGACCACTCCATGTTACTCTGTCCTGAACATAACCATACATCACCAATTAAAACATCCTTAAGTATAATTTCATTTTCCGCACTTATTTCAATTTTATAAGGACCTCCAGCTTCCATGGCGGGGAAGGTAATGAACCACTTGCCTTTATCATTGGCCCTTGCTCTTTTTTTCTGGTTTGCAAATGTGACTTTAATCCTTTCTCCCGGATTTGCCCAGCCCCATATATTAACTGGCATATCTCGTTGCAAAACCATATGATCAGAGAGCACATAGGGCAATTTTACGCTTGCTCCTGCCAAAAAACATGTGTATAAAATTCCGATGAGCCACAGAAAACCTCTTCTTACCATTTTTCTTTCATTTAATAGTGCAACCTGAACAATTCCCGAAATTAGCTCATTCTTATTATTCTGCAAAAAAAATGTTAAGAATGCATACATGCAGATC
>JBFHER010000239.1:0-6233 GCA_041584055.1 Bacteroidales bacterium | reverse complement strand
TTATCCACCTCGGAAGTGAAAACTTTTTTATCCGGATAGAAGCTGGCAAGCAGTCTTACAAAGATTTCGTTTCTTGCAAAGCCCCCGGAAACATAAATCTGTTTGACTCCATCCTCAGGCGTAGAAACCAAATCAATCGAACTTGCATTTACCAATGTAAGATCATACATAAAACGATGGTAGGCTTCATCAAAATCGACAAACTGAGTCAGATCCACAGTTTCGTCGATATAGTTTGCTGGCACTCCTCCCTTAAAGTAAACCCGATCCTTTGACATCAGGTGTTTTTTTACAAGTAGGTCATTTGTTTTTACCTTCTTGTATTGATCACCGGGCACCTTGAAGTGGTCTGTCAATTGTTTTACATTCACGTCATGAATATGCCCCATAAACAAACGTGATGATTTAACCGCCTGTTGATCAATGCTTAAAAATGAAAGGCAATCTTTCTTTAACTGGTCTGCAGTTAAAGGTGAATGGTTGAACGGATTCATATTGATACACCAGGTACCGGTAGATACAAGCAGAAACTTCTCTTTGCTTCCTTTAATGTAAGGCGCAAGTGAGGATGAAGAATCATGAATCCCCAAACCGACTTTTAGTACACTTTTCCCAATCTTAACGGGATAGCATGTACTGTTTGCAAGTGGTGCAGGCAATTCAATCCCGGAATCTTCGAGCCATTGATGATAATTCATGGTGTCGTAATCCCACAAAAACGTATGACATCCGATAGATGTTGATTCTGAAACCACCTTTTTGGTTAGTACATAGGAAAGATACTGTGGAAAATGCAATATGCTTTTCACCTTTTTAAAGACCTCAGTCTTGTACTTTTTCAGCCATAAAATTTGTATGCCTGAATTTAACATCAATCCAAGGGCCGGACTTGCTGTTTTTCGACAAAACCCGGCTTCACCGCCATAGGCTTTAAACAGATTTTCCTGTACATCTAAAGGGATTTCTTTCAGGTAATTATAAATGGGTGTTAAACGCTTTCCATGGGCATCCAGAAAGGCAAGTGATGCTCCATAAGTGGAGAAATTCACTGCTTTAACCTCATAATCGTCTCCGGCAATAAGGTCTACCAGTGACGACTTCATCCAATGCTCAATAAGATCAATGTCATCGCATTCATCACCATCTTCATCAACGGTGGTTTTAAACTTTTCTTCCTTTTGATAAACAACATTTAAGCCCTCATCAAAAAGCAGAATTTTCTTGTTTGTTTTTCCAATATCAAAGGTTACGATTACTTTTTTCATCTTTTTTAATTAGAATCAAGACACAAGACAAAACATATAATTGTCCTCCTTTGTGTCAATATATGCAATAGGCTATACCTGCGCTTCAGTCTCGTGAACTTATGTTTTTGCAATTTTCCGGCGATAGTTTTCAACCTCCCAGTTGTCGATAAATGTAATCTGAGCTTCAGTCATTGGTTTAGGACCACCAAAGCTTTCAGCATAAAAGCCAATTTTAAACATATCCAGAATCACTTCGTATACGGTATTAACCGACTTTTCGTTTTCTTCTACAACAATGATCCCCTGCCCTTTCAATCCAATCACCTTGGGTGCGTAACCATGTTTTCTCTTAAAATCATTGAGTACTTTATGGGTGTAGTCTAGCACTTCATCTTCATTCCCAGGCACCTCAATAAAAGGATAGTAGGCCTTGCAATAAACGATATTATCAGGAGTGTACGAAACAGCCACTTTGTCAAATGATTGTGCATCTTTCACAAACCATTTAATAAGATCGTTTGAAAAACCTCTTGCAATCATCCTGACCTCACCGGGATAAACATCATTTATCATGTCCACCAGCATGTGTTGTAAATTATTTCTTGCATGATCCGGTAATTCTGTAACAAGCTTTTCATTCAGACGTTTGCTTATGTTTTCATAAGCGGCCTTAATCTCTTCGGTTGTATCTCCGGCTACAAAAATTCCATGATTTTCAAGGAAGATAACTTTAGGAGAAAATCCTTTTTTACTTGTGAAGGCCTCTATTTTATCCATTACTTTTTTAAACAGGATATAGCCGGGATCGGTATATTCTACAAAAAGTACATCCTGCCCAAACAGCTCCCCGCATAATTGCTTTGCATTCACACTGCACATGAGCGCATTGACCAGCGTTGGATGTGTATGAACCACAAATGGATAGGCCATAATTTCATGTAATGATGTTTCAACAGAAGGACGTTTCTCTTTTGGGTAAAGGATAGCATTGTGCAAGTCTGCCTTTACCTCCTCTTCTCGGGTTGAGGAATCCTTGCTATAGTTTTTTTTAGAGATTTCTTTCAATCCGGCTCTGGAGAGACAAACAAATCCATCTTCCTCGATGCTTGCCAGGGATGAGCCACTGGCCTTAATCCAAACTTTGTCTTCGTTTTTATAAGAGGTATTTCCTCCACCTGCAATGATGTAAAGTGGGTTCGTTCCAAAAAAACGAGACACATTGATTAGATCCTGAATATTATTATCCATCTTTTCTTCTGACTGATTGATATCAAAAACGCCAGAGCACCGAACTCCGGCGTTTTAAATTTTATCGTTTACTTAATACATCTTTTTCATATTGCTGGATTTCAGCAATGTATTCTTCACCAATAGCCACACCCTCCTGCAGACAATAATAATCCCACACAGCACCAAAGGGCTTTGTTTTAAGCTCCTCAAGCAGTGCTAAACGCTCAAAATACTGTTCATTTTCTTCGTATTTCAGCAATGTGGACGTAGGCTCCAGCATGGCAATCATAAATGCTTTTTGTGCAGCACGAGTACCAACCACATATGCACCAATCCTGTTGATTGAAGCATCAAAGAAATCAAGACCTATGTTAACACGGTCGATAAAATCGTTGCGCACAATCTCTGATGCGATTGTCTGCACTTCCTCATTCAGGGTTACCACATGGTCTGAATCCCAACGAATCGGACGAGTTACATGCAGTAATATTTCGTCTACAAACTGAAGACACGATGAAATCTTATCACCAACCACCTCTGTTGGGTGAAAATGACCATTATCCAAACAAATCAACTTGTTATTTTTGATGGCATATCCCAGGTAATAATCATGTGAACCTACAGTCATGGACTCAGCACCAATTCCAAACACCTTGCTTTCAACAGCATCCTTCATATACGCCTTTGGAAACGCTTGTGCAAACCCCTCATCAAGAGATTTTGTTAACTGCGTACGCATGCCATTGCGATCGATGGGTGTATCCTTTGATCCATCCGGTATCCAGGTATTCAAAACACAGGGTGAGCCCAACTGCTTTCCTATTTCAGCTGCAATTTCCCTTGAACGTTTTAGGTGTTCCACCCAGAATTTACGCACCTCTTCATCTTTTGACGATAAAGTAAAGCCGCTGTCTGCTTTTGGATGAGAGAAAAAAGAACCATTGAAATCCATGCCAATGCCTTGTTTCTTACACCAGTCGATCCAGCCTTGAAATTGTTTTACGCCAATGGCATCACGATCGACCATCCCTTCAGAAAAATCACCATAAAGCGCATGTACATTCACGCGCTGTTTACCTGGTAACAATGCCATGACTTTTTCCAGATCCTTCATGATCTCCGCAACATTGCGAGCTTTTCCGGGATAGTTCCCTGTAGCCTGAATTCCTCCCGAGAGTTCACCATCCGGATTTTCGGTTCCTGACACATCATCCGTTTGCCAACAATGTAGACTGATTTTAATCTCATTGATTTTTTTCAATACAGCGTCTGTATCTACTCCTAAGGCAGCATATTGCGCCTTTGCCAATTCATAGGCCTTTTTTACTAAATCTGCATTTGCCATTGTATTCTTTTTATTAATTATTATTCCATATAAAAAACTTCTTCCAACTCAGTTGAAACAGGTGAATTGTCAGGATTTGTTTCCATTATATCCGCCATATATGCCCACCATTTTTTTACTATTTCAGTTTGTCCAAGATCCTGAGAACCATCATCACCACTCACTTTCTGAAAGGCGAACAGCGTGTTCGTTTCTTCATCTAGAAAAATTGAATATTCACCAACACCAGCATCTTTTAAAAGTTTCTTCAGATCAGGCCACAATTGGCTGTGCCTTTTCCTGTATTCTTCTTTCTGCCCCTTATTGAGGTGCATTTTAAAAGCCATCCGCCTCATTTTCTTCATTCAATTAATTGATGAATTCACTTTTTGCTATCCCCATAATTATTACTGAAAGCAGAATTAAGCCTATTCCCCAGTAAATGGTTGATTTTGTTTTCTTAGCAACACCCGACCATTCTCTACGATAGAAGCCCCACATGTTTGCGGTAAGAATGATTGTGGACATATGCAAAATCCAGGAGCTGGCACCATTTCCAATTTTTGTTTCACCCATACCGTAAAAGAAAAATTGTAAGAACCAGGTGGTTCCGGCCAGGGCACAGAAGAGATAGTTTTTCAACAAAGGAGATTTTTTGTCCACAAAATCAGCACCTGTTTTATTTTTTATAATCAAGGCTACTGACCACAATAAATTGGTGGTTAATCCTCCCCAAAGAATCACCAAAAAGATAATATTGTTTTCGAATAAATATTTACCATCCGTTACGAAGGAAAAGTTATTTGAAACTGCAATTTCACGGACTGCTTCACCCATTTCTTTTCCTGCATCGATTCCAAAACTGAAGAAAGCACTCAAAACGCCTGAAATCACTGCAATGATTAGGCCCTTGGTCAGTTTGAATTCAAGGTTAACGCCTTCCTTCACATTTGAAAGTTCTTTATCTTTCATGAGACCTGCTTTACCACAAAGCACTATCCCGATCATCAGTACCAGAATACCGAACAATATGATACGACCACTGGTGGTGGCCAGCATTCCCGTAAATGAATCACCCTCGGGTAAAACCTCTGCCAGGTTGCCGATATTGCGAAGTATGGGTAATCCGAGAGAGCCAACCAGGGACGTAATTCCTAATAGCACCGAGTTTCCGAGAGACATCCCCAGGTAACGAATTCCCAAACCGTAAGTAAGACCACCAATCCCCCATAAAATTCCGAGAAAATAGGTGAGACGCACAGTCGATGAATCTGTGGCTGCCAATATACCCTGCCATCCGGGTGAGGTTAACAAAACCGCCAAAAATGGCATTATCAACCATGAAAAAAGTCCACCGACAATCCAATAAACTTCCCATCGCCATTTTTTAACGAGGTTGTATGGCATGTACCAACTTCCTGATGATGCTCCACCAAGAGAGTGAAAAATGATTCCTAATAACGCTTGCATAGTATACAGATAAATAGGTTAAAACAATAAACTTTTATATTTTTGGTCTCAACACTTTAAGAACATGAGAGCAAATTTAAGCTGTTATTCAGGGCGGATCAATGCATAAACTGGCAAATAATTTGCACTTTTTGGACCAAACAAAATGAGAGATTTTTTCAAATACCTTTCTGCCGGCGAGGAAGATCGTGAATGGGGACTTTTTTTGAATGTTGCGGGAAAATCACGCATTGAAGCAAAAAAAACATATCCTGCACCAGATCATCCCAGCGGCTATTACTTTAAATGGAAAAACGGTCGTATTCTAAGGGAATATCAAATTAATTACATCACCGAAGGCACTGGTGTACTGGAAACAGAAGATGCACGCTACACAATTCGGGAAGGCAGCCTTATCATTATCAAGCCTGGGGTATGGCATCGGTACAAACCGACAAAAAAAACAGGATGGACAGAAAACTACATCGGTTTTGAGGGAACTCTGGCTGACCAGCTGTTGAATAATCCCACTTTGCCTCAAAATCAGGTTGTAATGAATTGTGGTGTCAGAGAAGAATTCATTGACACCTATTACAAAATTTTTGATCTGGTAAAACTTGAGAACCCGGGATTTCAACAAATAGCCTCCGGTATGATCATAAAACTTCTGGGATATATGATTGCCTGGGACAAACATCGCAACTTTAGCGGGAAGCCAATCGAAAAGGTGATCCTTGCAGCCAGATTTCACATCAGGGAAAACATTGAAACCAGTGTAGATTTTCGAAAACTGGCAGATGAACACAACATTGGCTATTCAAATTTCAGAAAGATGTTTAAGAAATACACCGGGATTTCGCCACATCAGTATCATCTTGATTTAAAAATATTGCGTGCGAAAGAACTGATTCTTTCCACCGATAAAAGCATGAAGGAAATAAGTTATGAACTAGGTTTCGAATCAATTTATTATTTCAGTCGTT
>JBFHER010000238.1:0-6239 GCA_041584055.1 Bacteroidales bacterium | reverse complement strand
GCTGATGGGCTGGGATGAGATTGTAGAGGGTGGATTAAGCGAAGGGGCTACCATGATGTGGTGGCGTAACTGGGTACCACAGGCGCCAATTACAGCCGCAGAAAATGGGAACGACATGGTAATAACTCCAACGGCCGCATATTATTACGACTATCTGAATGATCATAACTCCATCGAAAAGACCTACGCTTACGAACCGGTACCGGAAGATTTTACCGAAGAGCAAACCAGACATGTTTTGGGCATTCAGGCCAACCTATGGTCGGAGTGGATTCCTAGCTTTAAGCGCTTGCAATACCAGGCTTTTCCACGCTTGATTCCCATGGCTGAAACAGCCTGGACACCCAAGGAATTAAAGGATTTTGATGGTTTTAATGCGCGAATGCAACATCATTATGCCCGACTGGATGAGATGCATGTTTATTATTACATCCCTGCCGTTGAAGGGCTGGATAAAACAATTGTTTTTGTGGACAGTGCAGAAGTAAAGTTAAATCTGGCTTATGAACATGCAGGAGCAGAAATTTATTATACCCTGGATGGAACTGTTCCCACACGAAGTTCTCATTTGTATAATGGCCCTTTTGTTGTAAATGAGGAAGGTCTTATTAAAGCAAGAACCTTCAAAGGCGACATGTTTAACGACCTTAAAACAGCAAAAGTTGAGCGCCAAAATTACAAGGCTGCATCGGATATAACACCCGCCAACCTGGGAATTCAAAAATGGGTTTTAAAAGGAAAACTTAAGTCATTTGATGATCTTTTGGATAACGAAAACGGAAAATGGCTGACGACAGATACTCTGCAAATGGGAAATATGGCTGGTAACAGGGACTTTGCAATTATTTTTAAAGGGTTTGTGTTGGCTGAAAAGGATGGGATTTATGAATTTGAATTGAAATCGGATGGCGAAAGTCGCTTCAACTTGAATGATGAAATTGCAATAGATAAAACTGGTAAGGATTGGTTACCATTTAAAAAGAATTCAAAATTAGCCCTTAGAAAAGGATGGCATGCATTTTCAGTGGTGTATATACCGAGCAGTAAGCCGCGTGCAATCGAGTTAAGCTTTGCGGAACAGGGAAAAGAGCTTCGTCTCTTGGATAAATCCGTTTGTGGGTACTGATGATTGGTTGCTTGCAAATATGCTGAAGTTAATACCTAATATTTAACATTTAATGCAGATCATTTGAAAATAATTACAAAAGTATTTGTTAGAAAGTTTAAAAAATTATAAACTTGTGCTGGAAGTTTGCAGGATTTGGTCAAAACTTGAAAAAGAGATACTCATATGATGAACATGCTTAAGCGTTTTTTTAGTCTCAGTCTGAGTTTACTGTGCTTAACGGCATGTGTGAACAAGACGATTGAATCAGAAAGTTTTGTAAAGTACGTTGATCCATACATCGGATCAGGTGGTCATGGTCATGTTTTTGTTGGCGCAAGTGTTCCTTTTGGAATGGTTCAGCTAGGACCAAACAATGTTTTTAAAGGCTGGGACTGGTGCTCCGGTTATCATTTTTCAGATTCAACGCTCACCGGATTTGCACATACCCATTTAAGTGGTACAGGTATTGGCGATTACGGTGATATTTTATTTATGCCTGTGCGTGTGGATTCCATAAAAAACAAGCATTTAAGCATGGAAGAATGGACAGCCTTGTACACGCACAATGATGAAGAGGTAAAGCCAGGCTATTATGCCATTTACATCGATAAATACAACATAGATGTAGAATTGACTGCGACAGAACGGGTGGGGTTCCATAAGTACACTTACAATGATGATAAAGCTCCTCAGCTGATTATCGATTTAGATAAAGGAATTGGCTGGGATAAATACAGTGATGGAAAATTAGAGCAAGTGGATGATTATACTGTTGTGGGGTATCGGTATTCAACAGGATGGGCCAAAGATCAAAGACTGTACTTCTGTACAAAGTTTTCACAAAAAATTGAGAAAATAAGTCCACTGAATGTAAACGAAAAGAATACTGTTGCGCGCACTTTTTTCATCGATTTCAAAGATGGAAAAGAATTGCTCGCCAAAACAGCTCTCTCTCCGGTTAGTATAGAAGGAGCGATGAGCAATCTGACGGCTGAAGTCCCTGACTGGAATTTTATGGATGTAAGATTGGCCGCTGAAAAAAGCTGGAATAGAGAACTGAATTCAATCGAAGTGAAATTCAATAACCCATCGGATGAAGTGGTATTCTACACATCCATGTATCATACGTTTGTTTTCCCCTCACTGTTTAACGATTCCAATGGCGACTTCCCGGGCAAAGATGGTGCTGTAAAAAATACAGGTGCTGAAAATTATACGGTATTTTCACTTTGGGACACGTACAGGGCGTTGCATCCGCTGTTTACAATTACACAAGCACAAAAGATCAATGGTTTGATTAATACAATGCTTGAAATTTACAAGCAACAGGGAAAACTCCCGGTCTGGCATTTGGCCGGAAATGAAACCAACACCATGGTTGGAAATCATGCTATTCCTGTCATTGTTGATGCATATCTTAAAGGGTTTGATGGCTTTGATGCAGAGCTTGCATTTGAGGCCATTAAGGTTTCATCCATGTTGGATTTCCGGGGAATGAATTTTGTAAAGGAAATGGGATACATTCCGGCTGATTCGCTCCATGAATCAGTGGCACTGGGGCTTGAATATGCCATTGATGATTGGTGTGTGGCTGCCATGGCTAAGAAAATGGGAAAAATGGAGGATTATCAATATTTTCACGAAAGGTCTTTAGCATATCGCAACTACTATGATAGTGAACTCCGGTTTATGAGGGGGAAATTGGGATCAGGTGAATTCAGAACATCTTTCGACCCTGTGCATTCAAAACACAGAGAGGATGATTTCTGCGAAGGGAATGCATGGCAGTACACCTGGTTGGTACCCCACGATCCGTATGGTTTAATTGCTTTGTTTGGTGGAGATCAACCGTTTATACAAAAATTTGATTCATTGTTTACAATCAGTTCTGAATTGAGAGAGGGGGCATCTTCGGATATTTCCGGTTTAATTGGACAATACGCACATGGTAATGAGCCAGGTCATCACACAAGTTATTTGTATGCCTTTGCCGGGCAACAGTGGAAAACTGCGGAAAAAGTAAGGGAGATTCTGCGGACAATGTATTCAAATGCACCGGATGGTTTGTCAGGAAATGAAGATTGCGGACAAATGTCTGCCTGGTATGTATTTTCATCACTGGGTTTCTACCCGGTCAATCCGGCCAATGGTGTCTACGTGATTGGAAGCCCTGCGATCAATGAGGCGAAGATCAATTTGCCCAATGACAAAGTGTTTACTATTACAGCAGAGAATAATAGCAACGAAAATATTTACATCCAGACTTTGGAGTTGAATGGGAAGCCTTATAAAAATGCGTTTATCACACATCGTGATATCATGATGGGTGGAAGTCTGAAGTTTGTGATGGGAGCAGAACCGAATAAAGAATTTGGTGCTTTAATGGAAAACCGACCGCAGTAACTTGGACTGTTAATGTCAATATATGATGCACAAATCATCCATAGTCATAAATAAACAATATTGCATAGCATGCTTCCGAAGCACGCGTGTGCTGATATTTTTGCTTTGGATGATTCTACCTGAAATGAGTGCGCAGAAACGAACGGATTATGTGAATCCGTTTATCGGGTCATCCAATTTTGGAGCCACCAATCCGGGTGCAGTGGTGCCGCAGGGAATGGTTTCGGTGGTTCCTTTCAATGTCTCCGGTTCCAGCGAAAATACCTTTGATAAAGATGCCCGTTGGTGGTCAACGCCCTATGCGTGGGAAAATACTTTTTTTACTGGTTATTCGCATGTGAACTTAAGTGGTGTGGGGTGTCCGGAATTGGGTGTCATCTTGATGATGCCAACACAGGGTGAAATTGATGCACGCAACAATGTTTACGGCTCAATCATGACTGATCAACATGCCTCTCCCGGATATTACAGCAACAAACTGTCAAAGTATAATATTAAAACAGAGGTAACTGCAACCTTGCGTGCCGGCTTGAGCAGGTTTACATTCCCGAAAGGAAAATCAAATGTGTTGATCGACCTTGGCACGGGGCTGAGCAATGAGCATGGTGCCATGATTCGGGTGGTGAATCATCAGGAGGTTGAGGGTTGGCGTATGACGGGCAGCTTCTGTTACAATGATGGAAGTGAACGTCCAGTTTTTTTTGTTGCTCGTTTTAATCAGCCGGCAGATGCCTTTGGCGTATGGAAAAAGATGCCGAAGATGGAAGCGGAAGCATCCTGGAGTAAAACAAACAATCAATACAAATATTACACGGGCTACACCCAGCAAATGGCTGGAGACAGCATTGGGGCATGGATGACATTTGATTCGCCGAAGGACAATGAGATTCTGGTGAGTGTGGGCATTTCCTACGTTAGCATTGAAAATGCCCGTGAAAACCTACTTGCAGAGATCGGGAATTTCGATTTTGATGCTGTTGCTGCAAAAGCAGCAAATGATTGGGAACAAACCCTGTCCTGTATTTCAGTAAAAGGCGGGACCGAAGATCAAAAAACAATATTTTACACAGCACTATACCATACGCAAATTCACCCGAACATCATAAACGATGTGAACGGTGAGTACCCGGAAATGGAATCCTATGCAACAGGTCACAGCTGTAACAACCGCTATACCGTTTTTTCTCTTTGGGATACCTATCGCAATCTGCATCCGCTGATGTGTTTGCTTTATCCTGAGAAACAATTAGACATGGTGCGTTCCATGGTAGGGATGTATGAGGAAAGTGGCTGGATGCCAAAATGGGAATTAAACGGCAAGGAAACCCATGTGATGGAAGGTGATCCTGCCATCCCCGTCATTGTTGATACTTACTTGCGTGGATTGAATGCGTTTGATGTGGAAATGGCTTACAAGGCAATGTATAAGTCTGCAACCACCTCGGGTGTCAACAATAAACTTCGACCTGATATTGATCACTATCTGGAGAAAGGCTATGTGCCCATTGAGCAGGAATTCGATAATTCAGTGTCTCATGCACTGGAGTATTATATCGCCGACTGGAATTTGGCACAACTGGCAAATGCCCTGGGCAAAACGCACGATCACAAGCGCTTTTTAAAACAATCCTTACGCTATAAGACATATTTCGATAAGGAATATCAAATGATTCGTCCACGATTGGCTGATGGAACGTTTCTCACGCCTTTTGATCCCCTGCAGGGAGCGAATTTTGAACCCTGTCCGGGCTTTCATGAAGGCACTGCCTGGCAATATACCTTTTGTGTTCCGCACGATGTAAAGGGTTTGATAAAGCAGATGGGTGGAAAACGTCGTTTCGTTCAAAAGCTTCAGAAGGTGTTTGATGAGGGCTTGTTCGACATGGGCAATGAACCGGACATCCATTATCCCTACCTGTTTAATTGGGTGAAAGGAGAGGAATGGCGTACCCAGAAAGAGATGCAACGGCTAATGGATACGTATTATAAAAACGCTCCAGATGGTCTTCCTGGAAACGATGATTGCGGAACCCTCTCTGCATGGATCGTATATGGTATGATGGGCTTCTATCCAGTCTGTCCTGGGAGCATGGATTACGCACTTTCTTCTCCTGTGTTTGATGAAATTACGATACAACTGGATTCAAAATATTATCCTGGAAAAAACATTATCATCCGCAAAATTGATTCGCAAGAATCCAGCAATGTTCAAGACCTTAAATGGAATAAGCAAGCATTAATGGATTTTTTCATTTCACACGAAGAACTGGTGTCGGGGGGTGTTCTGGAGTTTATTAAATAACCCAATACAAAAAGCAGAAACATGTCTGAAATGCAAACAAAAAACATAAAGCCAGGCCTTTGGATTCCAACGGTTTATTTTGCCATGGGTCTGCCATTTGTGGCCATTGCACAGGCGTCGGCACTGATGTATAAAAACATGGGAATCAGCGATTCTCAGATTGCCCTTTGGACCTCTTTGGTGATGCTGCCATGGACTCTGAAACCACTTTGGAGTCCTGTTTTAGAGATGTTTAAGACAAAGAAATACTTTGTTGTTGGCACCCAGATCATCACTGGAATGACCTTTGCGCTTGTTGCGTTATCGTTACCATTGAATGATTTTTTTCGTTATTCAATTGCACTTTTTGCGGTGATTGCATTTAGTGGTGCAACCCACGACATTGCAACTGACGGGGTTTATCTAAGTGTTTTGTCCCCAAAATTG
>JBFHER010000237.1:0-6255 GCA_041584055.1 Bacteroidales bacterium | reverse complement strand
ACCTTACATCGTTTTTATGCGCAGGCCGGTGTACAACGGGCCACATAGCGGACAAATTTCATTTCCCGGAGGAAAATGCGAAAAAGTGGATGTGGATCTTAAAGCGACAGCTCTGAGGGAAGCCAATGAAGAGCTGGGCATCCGATCAGAAAACGTTGAAATAATAGGACAACTGTCTCCGTTGGTGATTCCTCACAGTCAGTTTGTTGTTTATCCTTTTGTTGCTGTTTCTGAAATCATTGGGGAGTTTGTGGCTTATAATGAGGAGGTTGAGGAGGTTCTGGAGTATCCTTTGGAATATTTGCTCAGAGATGATGTGAGAAATGAATGCTATTTTAATAGCAGAACCGGTCGGGTTTTAGCGCCTTACTTCGATTTGGATGGTCAAAAGCTGTGGGGAGCTACGTCAATGATATTAAATGAGTTGTTAATGTTGTTGTAATCATACTGAGAACCTGATTTTTATCAGTTTAGGCACTTGCATGGCATTTTTTTTTACTTTTGTGTTTCGATTTAAAGGAAAGGTATTATGAGCGACAAGAATAAAGCGTTTTTCGGACATCCCATCGGATTGTCCTCGTTGTTTGCCACCGAGATGTGGGAACGATTCAGTTATTATGGAATGCGTGCATTGCTGGTGTATTTTCTCACAGACACATTCATTGGTGGGGGATTCAATATGGCAGAACTGGATGCATTTACCATCTATGGTATTTTTACTGGTCTGGTTTATGTAACGCCCATCATTGGAGGGATGCTGGCCGATAAAGTACTGGGGCAGCGAAAAACAATTTACATTGGTGGAATCACCATGGCCATTGGCCAGTTTATGCTGTCGGCCAGTGCAATGGCGCAGGGAGATATTGATAGTTTCAGAGGAACCTTGTTTTTCGCAGGACTGGGAATTTTAATTCTCGGAAATGGATTCTTTAAACCGAATATTTCAACCATGGTGGGGGAGTTGTATGATAATGCCGATCCGCGAAAGGATGGTGGATTTACAATTTTTTATATGGGGATTAACCTGGGTGCCTTTTTATCTCCCCTGGTGGCCGGAAAGCTCGGAGAACAGGTGGCATGGCAATATGGATTCATGGCTGCTGGTTTCGGCATGTTAATAGGAACAATCTGGTTCTTTTTAAGAAGTCATACATTGGGGTCAATTGGAATGCCTCCAAAGGTAAAGTCCGAGCGTGTCAGGTTAATTGCTGCTGACTGGATGAGCATCTTGATTTATGTTGCTGTGCTTGTTGGAGGTGTTTTTGGATTCCTTTACATGTGGGATATTCTTAGTGAAACCATCAAATCATCAATCATATATGTTGTTGCATTCGCAGGTGGAGGCTATTTGGTTTACAGCATCGTAACCGGAACAAATGGAACAACAGAGTGGAGCCGGGTTGGCGTGATCATTGTTTTGGCGATTTTCAACATCTTCTTCTGGTCAGGCTTTGAACAGGCCGGAACTACATTTAGCATTTTTGCCCGCGACAATACAGATAGGATGATTTGGAACTATGAAATTCCGGCAACCTGGTTCCAAAGTATTAATGCCGTGTTTATTGTGATGTTTGCTCCTTTGTTTACATTGTTGTGGGCACGTTTGGATAAGTTTAAACTGAATCCAAACACTCCCATGAAATTTGTGTGGGGAATGCTCTTGTTAAGTCTTGGATTTGTGATTATGGCACTTGCCAGCGACCGTTCATCCGCAGGAGATGTAATTACTAAAGTTAGTCCTTTGTGGTTGGTAATGGTTTTCTTGTTACACACTTTTGGGGAATTGTGTCTGTCACCTATTGGCCTATCCATGGTAACAAAACTTTCTCCTGCAAAGCTTGTGTCTACAATGATGGGCCTTTGGATGGGGTCTTTTGCTGCAGGTAACTTTGTGGCTTCACAGATGAAGGCAATATCACTCAACCTAGAGGCAAAATTAGATATGACTGTGCCGGTTTTCTGGTTTATTGCTGCTGAAACAGCTGTTGCCGCTTTGATTTTACTCGCCTTAACACCATGGTTGAAGAAAATGATGATGGGATTAAAATAGTTTATAAAAAGATTTTCAAAAGCCCTGCAAATGCGGGGCTTTTTTTTGGATTTAAGTTTCCTTAAGCCCTTTATATTGATGCATCTCTTTTCTCATTTGGAAAGGTCCTGTGGCTACTAACATGAATAATATCATATTTGAGAAATAGATCTTAAAAATTGTTACATTTGTTTTTGTCTTGTTCAAGGGCACCGAAACACTAAAAAAATACACGTATAATGGCAACAAAGAAGAAGCATCCTAAGGGATTAATGATCCTGTTTTTTACCGAAATGTGGGAACGTTTTGGTTATTATCTCATGCTTGGGATTTTTACCTTGTATATGATTGAACCCGGATCTGCAAAATTTCCAGGCCTGGGAATGAGCCGAATGGAGGCTGCAGATATTTATGGAACCTATCTGGCGTTGGTTTATTTGACGCCTTTTTTTGGTGGTTTGATTGCGGATCGGATGCTGGGGTATCGCAAGTCGATATACATTGGCGGTTTTTTAATGGCCATGGGCTACATTGGCCTGGCAATCCCCGATAGCATGGTAACCTTCTTTGTCTCTTTGTTGCTGATCATACTTGGTAATGGGATGTTCAAACCCAATGTGTCAGTTTTATTGGGAAAACTATACGAGAAACCTGAGTATGAGCATTTGAAAGACTCCGGATACAACATATTTTATATGGGAATAAACATTGGCGCCTTTGTGTGTAATTTTGTTGCTGCATACTTGCGCATTACCTATGGTTGGGGATGGGCCTTCGCTGCGGCAGGCATCGGAATGTTGATAGGGATTGTATGGTTTGCGTATGGTAATTTCAGGGTGCCTGAAATTAGAGAAGCGGATCAGATTGCAAAACCAAGGGCAGGTGATATCTCAATGAAACGCATTTTCACTGTATTGTTTCTTCCTGCATTTGCTGCTGCAATTGTGGGTTGGCTAATTCCAGGGAACATCTTCGGTCTGGATTCAACGGATGCTTTTATATTTTTCTGTATTCCTGTGTTGATTTTCTTTTACAATGTGTGGCGTTCAGCTTCCAAAGAAGAAAAACCTCCCATTGCGGCCTTGCTTTCAATTTTTGGTGTTGTGATTATCTTTTGGGCCGTTTTTCATCAGAATGGATCGGCCTTAACATACTGGGCTCAAAACAACACAGATCGCGAACTGGGACCCAAAATGGAACGAGTCATCAATGCCATAGCCAGTAGTGAAGAGGTTTCAACGGTGCCCCGGGAGCGTGTAAAACTGGGGTTGCATGGTGAAGAAATCGGGAAGGAGATGGGTGCATCCTATTATTTTGACAATTACCATGGTGAGTTGCCAAAAGGGAATCTTGAAGGCAGACCCATTGACATAAACGACGACACCTGGAATACTTTAAATACTGAAAAGCAGGAAGCGCTCATGGGCAAACCAACGGACGTGTCGGAGGAGGACTGGGTGAAAATTCAAAAAAGTGCTCAAAAACAGTATGGCAAGATTAAATTATGGCCCACAGAGTTACAGGCATCTATAAATCCCGGGTTTGTTATCATCTTAACTCCCCTCGTGGTTGGCTTGTTTGCCTGGATGGCAAGGCGGAAAAAAGAACCGTCTACGCCTGGGAAAATAGCCCTGGGGATGTTTATCTCTGCAGTTTCCTGGCTTGTAATGGTTGCCGCAGCAATCGCATCAGGGAATGGTTTGGATAAAGCCTCTGTTACATGGTTGTTTGGGGTGTATGGCGTGATTACATTTGGGGAACTGTGTCTGAGTCCCATGGGCTTATCTCTGGTATCCAAACTTGCCCCAAAGCGCATTGCAGCACTTATGATGGGAGGATGGTTCTTGTCAACGGCCATAGGAAATAAACTGTCTGGGGTCCTTTCCGGGATGTGGGATCTGTTTGATAAAAAATCAAATTTTTTCCTGACCAATGCTGTGCTTACATTCATCGCCTTTGGAGCCATCATGCTATTGTTACCATGGCTGAGGCGCGTGTACAATACACATATGGGTGAAGGGAAGTAACGAAACTGCTTATAATTGGAACAAAGAAAAAGGGTCATCCACGTTTGGACGACCCTTTTAATTTAGGGGATATTGTTTTTATCGCAAACTCTCTGTTAAGAAGAGTGGCTTATCTTTTAATAATATGTCTACATATTGAGACCGTGTATATTGTTGCTTGTCTTTGGCGTTCACATATGCTAACTTTCCGATGAAATCATCAATTGATTCGTAATCCTTGCTTTCCATCCAGGCACTCATGCGTTCCAGTATGGTTGGGATATGTTTCCAGCCCCATTTGTAGATTACACTCACAAGCTGTACGGCTTTTGCGCCGGTCAACATCATTCCTACAACGTCGTTCCAGGTGTAAATACCTGTATTTGTAACGATGTCTGCATTGATCCTTTTGTATAAAAGACCGGCAAAACGGAATGCATAAAATTTCTCGTCGGGACTGGTGTAATCCCAGTTAAGCGCAAATTTCTCCTGCTGTGTGTCAACGGTTGGCAGGAACAAACGATTAAACAATACAAAGCTATCCACCCCAACATCATCCATCCGTTTGATCAGATTGAGTGGATTGCTGTAATAACGGCTTAGCTTTACCTGAATCGGGATATTAACTGCTTTTTTTACCGCTTCCACAACCTTTACCTGATAATCTTCGATGACTGCCGCTGTGCGTTCTATTTTCTTCGGGGTGTCATAGAAATTTAACTCAAGTCCGGCAACGCCAGTATCTGCAAGCTTTTTTGCATATTCTACCCATGTTTGCTCATACACGCAGTTCAAACTTGCAAAAACCGGAATGTTTAAGGCATCCACTGTCTGCTTTAATTTTATGAGGTGCTCGCCGGGACCACCATGTTCAATGGAAGGGAATAAATTTGTTTGTTCAGCATTCCGGTCATCATACAAATGCAACTGTTCTTCTAATTCATACGCCTCCTGCATCATCTGTTCTTCAAACAGACTTTTATAAACAACCGCCGAAATTCCGGCTTCCTCCAATTCCTTTAGCTTCTCAATACTTTGAGATAAACTGCACGCGCCAAGTACAAGTGGGTTTTTTAGTTTGATCCCCATTAGTGTGGTAGAAAGGTTTTTCATTGTATTCGTTTTTTCTTATTAAACATTTAATTATGCAGGAAAGTTTATCAGTGCTGTGATAAAAATTATTCCAATCACTTCTTTTAAACATCCAATATAAACAATGCCGGCGGTAAATTGCCTCTGTTTACCGTAATTTTTTAAAATATTTTTTTTAAAACTTGTATAAACAGACTTTTTCGGATGTGAGCAGAGGATGGGGACTGAATTGATTATTTTTGGATTTTACATTGAAAATCATTTAATTGCATGCAATGATTCAGGTTAAACATACAAGTAATCTGTCCCCTATTTTCGGCAAAGGACGCTACGAGTGTTGGATTTGCTGATTTATTGAAATTTTTCCTCAATACTTTTTCATTTTTTTGACGCTTTATATGGAAGGCACCATTTTCGATATAAAACATTTTGCGGTACACGACGGGCCGGGCATCAGAAGTACCGTTTTTTTAAAAGGATGTCCACTTCATTGTGGCTGGTGTCATAATCCCGAAAGCATGCAAAAAGAGATTGTTTCCGTTGAGAAAGAAGTTATGCTCGATGGGCGAAAGTTTAAAACGGTGGTATCCATTGGTGAGAGGCGGTCTGTGCGTTCGGTGATTGAGGAATTGGAAGCGGATGGATTGTTCTATGAGGAGTCTGGCGGGGGTGTTACTTTTTCCGGAGGAGAACCAATGCAACAAATTGATTTTCTTGAAGAATTATTGATTCAATCAAAATCAAGGGGCTGGCACACGGGTGTTGACACCTCAGGTCACAGTCCCTGGCAGAATTTTCAAAGAATTCTGCCATATACGGATGTCTTTTTCTGAGAACCGAACACAGGAGTTTTTAACAAAAGTGCAGAGTATTTTATACCTTGCGAGCCGGATAAAAAAATATTCTAATTATGACACAAAGATGGTGGTGTACTTTTTTGCTAGTGTCTCTTTTTATTGTTGCAAAAGGGGAGTCAACTGCGTTTAGAGATAAGCTGGCAGGTTTGCCTTTTGTGAAGAAAATTGATGTACTAGAGGCAAACGAAAATTTCTCTGAAAAATATTTGGTGTGGGTTGAACAGCCCATTGATCATAAAAAGCCAGATGAGGGAAGCTTTCTGCAACGGGT
>JBFHER010000236.1:0-6263 GCA_041584055.1 Bacteroidales bacterium | reverse complement strand
TTTTTATCGATGTCAAAGATACCCCCTCAACGCATCCTGACGTCTTATAAGCTCTTTAAGTTGATCTGATGTTATCATTTTTTTATTTTTTGTAAATGTATATATTATTTTTTAACCTCCTCACCGTCCCGCGTCCCGTGTCCCGATCGTCCCGTGTCCCGTGTCCCGTTCGTCCCGTCAGTCCCGCTTCCCGTCAGTCGTCCCCCGACTCATTTCTGCCACCGCATAAAACGATCCGGAATTTTATTTTGTCTGGCATCATGATAGTCACGCATGGAGCAGGAGATAATTTTGGGTTGTTTGCCCGGAATCTCCATCCACCAACGGTTATTTGCAGGGTTGTTGAAAAACCGAATATCCTGATTAATGTCTGGTTGATGCACCATGTAGTTATTGTATGAACTGATTTCCCGTACAGGATAATCTTTTTGGCGGTTGTTAAGACCTTCCAGAAAGTGCCATATAATCTGTGCAGCTAAAGAAATCGTTTGTGTGTTCTGATCCAGGAGCGGATTCACTTCAAATAAACCGAAGGCTGAAATTCGATCACTGAACCCGGCATATCTGGCCATCTGGCAAATTTCTTCGGCGTATAAACCATTGGCCTGACCATGGGCACATCCCGGAGCATCTGCCCGACGCACTGCGCCAATGTCAAGACTCAGCAGGTCTGCATCGCGCAGGGTGACTTCCGTATCATTCATAAGCTTTCGAACATTTCCAAGACGAACCTTTTCGAAGGGAACAGTGAGATGTTGTTCCGGTAGAACGTCATCCGTGAGATAGTTTTGGTAGGCGAGCAAACTAAGGGACTCAAGATTTTTTGATGTAAGGATATCCGCAAGGAAATTATGATTGTGAAAATCGGCTTCATTTGTGTAGTCACTGCAAACATCAATAAGGCTTAGGTTCACATGATTTTTGGAGGCAGCAGTCCCTTTGTAAAGGGGGAGTGTGATGTCGTGTGAACCTCCCATAATTATTGGTATCACCCGGTTTTTAATAAGTTCCTCAACCACCAGACTTAAAGCAGAATAGGTGTCTTTAACGGATTTTGTAGCGACGATGTTGCCCAGATCAGCAAGGTAGAAATTATTGAAATTTCCTTTCAAAGCGTACAAATGTTTCCGGATGAGATCGGGCGCACTTGCAGTCCCTTTGTTTTGTGAAGCATTGATATCGGTGCAAACGCCAATCAAGGCCACATCGAAATCTATGGATCCCGAAATGGGATGCAGGGCATTGCCCAAAGCTTTGGCTTCAGGTATCAGAAGCTGATCTTTAAATTGAATATCTGACTGTTTTACGTAGTCTTTTAGATTCATTGTTTTTGCAGGTTTTATAGTTGCAGCATGTTAAGTGTATTCAACCCTTCACGGTACTCCGAAATAAGCGTCTTCATTATATTTTCAACACTGTCAATGCATGTAATCATGGATGAGACCTGACCGATTTCCAGTTCTCCTTCGATGGTATCTCCTTCGAACATGCCTTTTTTTGCGCGTCCCCGACCCAGAAGTTGACGTAAATCTTCTATGGAAGCGCAGGTGCTTTCCGCGGCAGACACGTCATCAAAGAATTTGTTTTTAAGAAGACGTGTTGGCGCCAGTTTCTTTAAGCTTAGGAAGGTGCTTCCTTCTTTTGCTTCAAGGATCTGTTTTTTGAAGTTTTCGTGGGCGGATGATTCTTTTGAACTGGCGAACAATGAGCCGATTTGAACACCTTCCGCTCCCAATGCCATTGCAGCAAGCATCGATTTTCCACTTCCAATGCCACCGGCCGCAATGAGAGGCAGTTTTGTTGCCTGTCGGACAGACGGAATTAAAGCCATGGTGGTGGTTTCGTCCCGGCCATTGTGCCCGCCTGCTTCAAATCCTTCAGCCACGATGGCATCGACGCCTGCATCTTCACACTTATTTGCAAAGAAGGCTCCCGATACCACATGCGTAACCGTAATGCCCAGATCATGTAAGTAAGGTGTCCATTTTTTGGGGGATCCCGCAGAGGTGAAAACAATCTCAACCTTTTCTTCAGCAATTACTTTCATTAAATCATCAATCTCGGGATATAACAAAGGAATGTTTACTCCAAATGGCTTGTTTGTGGCTGCTTTTGTTTTCTGAATATGCTCTTTTAGAACGTCCGGATACATGGAACCGGCTCCAAGTAAACCAAGTCCGCCATTATTACTAACGGCAGAGGCAAGGCGCCATCCGCTGCACCAGACCATTCCACCTTGTATCACCGGATATCTGATCTTGAACAATTTTGTAACTCTGTTCATCTTAAATAATTCTAAATTTGATCAAAAATAGGGATAATTATAGTAATTTTATGATGCATTAAAGATTAAAAATGAGATACGATTTTCTCCTTATTTCATGCCTTACTTTTATCTTTTTCGCATCTGCTAGTGCTCAGACCAACAACCGTTCGAATCAGGAACTTAACTTGAAGCATCAGGCGGGAACCGATCACCGGCCCAAAATTGGTCTGGTAATGAGTGGTGGCGGTGCGAAAGGGTATGCGCATGTTGGCGTATTAAAGGTGCTTGAAGACATTGGCATTCCCATCGATTATATTGGTGGAACAAGTGCCGGTGCGCTTGTGGGAGGATTGTATGCATCTGGGTACAACGCACATCAAATAGAGGAAATGGTGACAACCATGGACTGGGAAAGCCTGATGAGCGATAACGTTAACCGGGATTTTATTCCATTTTTTGAAAAGGAAGAAATCCATCGATACAACCTGTCATTTCCTATTTATAAGCGACGCATTGATTTGCCAAATTCTTTTTTGCAAGGGCAGAACATTCAGATGCTGTTCAGTAATAAGACCTTAAGGCATCATAACGTGCATGATTTCTCAAGGTTGCCCATTCCATTTTTATGCATCGCAGCAGACCTTGAGAGGAATGAAGAGATCGTTATGAAAGGAGGGTTTCTTCCGCAGGCGATGCGGGCCAGTATGGCTGTTCCTGCCGCAATAGGAACTGTCAGTGTGGATGGAAGAAATCTTGTTGACGGAGGTGTGATTAACAATTACCCGGTGGACAGGGTGATCGAAATGGGGGCTGATATCATCATCGGTGTTGATTTGAATGCCAACGAAAAGGAGGATTCGGTAGAAAGTGTTGGGACCATCGTGGCGCAACTTGTAAACTACCTTGGGCACGAAAAGTATGAGGCAAACTTAAAACGAACAGACATATACATTGAGCCGAAGACAGGTGGGTATTCAGCTTCTGAGTTTAGTAATAAAAGAGCCATGGAGTTAATTACTGTTGGCGTTGAAGCGGCAGAAAAGGTCAGAGCTCAGTTGGAAAACCTAATGGACTCACTCAATCTTGAAAAAAGGGTGCCACTCCACTATGAAGAAGTTAAATTAACTGATCGTTTTTACATTGAGGATATTCAGGTAAGAGGGGTGAGTCGCCTGCATCTTGATTATTTAAAGGGAAAGTTAGATTTTGATAATAATCAATGGGTGGAATTTGGACAGATCACGGAGGGATTGGAACGGATATATGCCGGATTAAACTACAAGACCGTGAATTATCGTTTAACGGGGCAAAATAAGAAAACGCTCACCCTATATTTGAAGGAATCCATTACCCGAACCTTGAATCTGGGAGCACACTATGATCGTGAGAATTCTGCTGCATTACTGATGAATTCAACCCTTCGAAACATCACAGGCCCCGGTTCCCTTCTATCGGCTGATTTAATATTATCACAGCTAACGGGTGGACGTCTGAGATATACACTTGATCGTGGGGCAAGACCCGGACTTGAGGTGAATTTTGACAGTCGAAAGTTAAATTTTGATTTTGAGGATGAGGAAACCCTTTTTGGAAATATAAGTGGCGCCATCAGTCGTTTACAAATGAATGCACATTCTGTATTCTATCATTCATTTACGGTGGGACTGGGCGTGAGCATGGAGTTTTTTGATGTGGATACCCGTATCTATTTTCAGGATCCTGGAAATCCCTTGCTTGGCCTGGAGGACAATAGCTTTTTTAATTATCAGGCATTTTTGAAGTTGGATAAAAGGGATGATGTATATTATCCTAAAAAAGGAAGTTCCTTACTGGTGAATTTTAAAGTTATTACGGATGATTTTTACCAGTTTCAGGAATCCAATCCGATTTTGGTGTCTCTGATAAAATATAAACATGCAACAAGTCCTGGTTCAAGATTGACTTTCATGCCCGGGTTTTATCTAAGAATGGTACATGGTATTGATGACGTTCCCCCATACTACATCACTCAACTTGGGGGTGAAGACTGGGTGGATTACTATGATTCACAGATCCCGTTTTACGGTTTGAAACTGGCTGATTTACAGACAACAAATGCCATTGTTGGACGGCTGGAGACAAGGTATCGCTTGTTTGAGAATCAATACATCCATGGCTACGCCAATGTTGGAATCATGAATAACGACAGGCGTTTTTGGGATGATTATGGCACATACATCGTAGGAGGAGGACTTGGGTATTCTATTAACAGTTCCTTTGGTCCGGTGAGCATTAAATTCCTAAGTTCAAATTATCGATCATCCACATATACGGATATTAGCCTCGGTTTTTGGTTTTAGTATTTGACGGTGTTGGATGCACTAAGAGAAAGGATGTAGTAAATAAGGGAGTGGCAAAAATAATTTATAAAATATGCACAAAACGACATTTTTAGATTGGGGAGTTACAGAATATCAAAAAGCATGGGAACAGCAGGAGCAGTTATTCAGGCAGGTAATGGATACCAAACTGTATAACAGAGAAAGGGAGGAAGCAGATAAAAAGGAAATCGATCACTTTCTGATATTTTGTGAGCATCCGCACGTTTATACGCTGGGGAAAAGCGGCACAGAAAATAATCTCCTGATCAATGCAATACAGCTACAGGCAAAACATGCCAGTTTTGTACCAACCAACAGAGGGGGCGATATCACCTATCATGGTCCGGGGCAAATTGTAGGTTATCCGATTTTTGACCTCGAGGATTTTGGGCTTGGACTGAAGCAATACATCCATTCCATGGAGCAGGCCATCATTGATGCCATTGCGGACTATGGTATCAAAGGAAGTCGGCTCGAAGGTGCTACTGGTGTGTGGCTGGATGTTGATCAACCCGGAAAGGCCAGAAAGATTTGCGCCATTGGAGTGAAGAGCAGTCGCTATGTGACCATGCATGGCTTTGCATTAAATGTGAATACCAATCTGGAATACTTTAACTATATCAATCCGTGTGGTTTTGTTGACAAAGGGGTGACTTCGCTCCAAAAGGAACTTGGCAGGGAAATCGATTTTGAAGAGTGCAAATCCCTTGTTCGTGCAAAGTTTGAACAGGTTTTTGGACTGCAAATTATTGATCAGAATAAATGATTAGTTTTTTTCTGAAACATCTGAGACCTTCTCTGGCCTCAACAATGTATATTCCTGATTTTAGTGTTCCTAAATCCAAAATATAAGGATCGTTTGCATTTAAATTTACCCACTGCTGAAGCTGTACATTGCCACAAGTGCTTAAGATTTTCAGCTCGTATAAACCGGATGTGTTGGGTGTAATCCATAGCTGATTCCTGCCAGGATTCGGGTAGATATCAAATGGTATTACTTCAGGAAGAATACTAGCATTAGGTGCTGTGGCAATCCCTTCCAACGGGATTTTGAAATCAGGGTTTTCCGGGTCATTGGAAATAATTCTGAGCCGGGCATATTTATATCCTGCTGTATGAGGATTGAAAGCGACATCTACCACACATGTTCCAAGCGTGTTTAAAGTATTACAGGTGTTTTTTTGAATGGTAAAATCCCCTGCACCATTATCAGAAATATACACATCATGTATCGTCAATAATTTATCTCCGGTGTTTTGAATGACAATGCGGTTATATTGTGATTCTGTTTCCACCGCTTGTGGATCAAAGGTGATATGATCGGGTACGGCAAACACTTCTGGGTATGAAAGGGAACCATTAATGAAATAATAATTTACAAAAAACAACTCCCCGATATCTTTTCTGCAGACCGCATGCATATTCCCTGAATTATCAGCCGACAAATCCACCTTGTAGATGGGAGTTTCTCCCGGTTCAAGGATTTGTTTCTCCCATTCATTATTATTTAATTTCGAATAAATAAGTTCGATTTCATCCCATGATTTATTATAGCAATAAATTAAGTGAGGTTGATTATCAGGGTCAGTAACAATCGAAATGTAACCAGGCCAATAAAAATCAAATTCACGATCATC
>JBFHER010000235.1:0-6283 GCA_041584055.1 Bacteroidales bacterium | reverse complement strand
TTTAAAGAGCATGCCGGTAATATCCTTTCCATAAGGGGTATTCATAATATTAAAATCCGTTGTTTTTGTATCCCACATACAAAATCCATTGTGGTGTTTGGTGGTAAAAACAACATATTCAGCTCCGGCCACTTTAAACAGGCGCGCCCATTCGTCTGAATCGAACTTGTCTGGATAAAAGGTCTTTGGAAGTTCATTCATGTACTTTTCAATGTATTCTTCGTTTGCGCCCACCATAGAATGACTGATTACGCTTCCCAATTGTGAATCCATGCTCCAGTGGATAAAAATACCAAATCCCATGTCCATGAACTTTTCATCCAATGCTGGTTTATTCCTCAACTGCGCATGCATTTGAAGACTAAGAAAACTTAAAATTGCTATTGTTTTTAGAATCTTTGTACCCATAATCAAACATTTACATTAAAAATAACTAAACTCAATTTAGGTTCTATTGCAAAAATAATCAACATCCCCCTTGTTTCATCAGCAAGCAAGGTCAATTTATGCAATAAATGTTGCACCCGAAATATTCCGCACGGTTAAATACACTTATTAATTCAAATGGCGGGGCTTAAAATTTAAAGTGTAAAGAAACAGAAAAGAATGAAAATTACTTACCTAAATTTGTTATTTCTCCATTGGATAAGTCTACCGTAAAATGATCGGCAGGTGCGCCATTCATGAATTTATGTAAGATGTTTGCAAACTCACGAAAATCGGTGTAAAGGGTTCCATTATTTAATGATTGCACACGGTCAGCATTAATCAAAGATGCAATGATCAGCTCATATTGTTTTATTCTGGTCATTCCAATGTCTTTCAAAGCTAACTTATCGGCACTTCTCAAGCGATACAAATCGAAAAGCATGTCGAAACCGGTCCATTGCAAATAAGGATTTCTATCAAAAGATGAATCCATAATGGATGAATTGGCATAAGCAAGCAGATCAGCTCCGGATGCATTTTCAAGAAAGCGTTTAAAATCCACCGGCCAGTCATCTTCAATGAAACGAGATCGAACCAATTGTTTCAGGTGCAAATTTGTAAATTCATGGTACGTGTTTGCACTCAATATTTCTTTGTCCCATATTTCCGGATCACCGATTGAAGACAAATATGCGTATTCCTGTTCGTAAAGAGGGAATAGCTCCCTAAAACCTGGCACAGAATCAATCGTCACAGTTTGGATCTCCATTACATTATGCTTTTGAACCGTCAGAATCTTAAAGGCTGGAATATAGGCTGCTAAGGACGGGATTTGCACATTCACAATTGTATTTCCATTTTTAGACTTACGGACACCCGTGTCATTGATGTGCATATGTCCACCGAAATGTAGTACAACTCCAGCATCTGCAAAAATACTGGCGACACTCTCCTGCGGCATCCTGTGTAGTTGCATTTTACCTTCTCCCAATAGATTTTTAATATTTGATGAGGCGTCATCATAAAAATCTATCATTGGATAATGACTAAACACGATCAATGTTTTTCCTCGTTTTTTTGCTTCATCTGTCACTTTTTTCACCCATGAAATCAGGTGATTTTTATGGGTTAAGACATTATTATATCCCTCATTCGCACTTTGATAATGATTTGGATTTCCGGAATTGAAGTTGTCCTTTGTGTCAGGAAGGTAAACATTTGCGTCTATCGCTAAGAACCAAATGCCCTGTTCCGGTTCAACGAGATAACTTACATCCGGAACCGGAGCCCCATGTGGAGGAATAGGATAAGTCCTCTGATCAATTGATGAATATTGAAGTGACTTTTTGAAACTGTAATCATTATAGCTGTAATCCGTAAATGGTGTTTCCCAATAGATATCACTTTTTACTGGAAAAAAGCCGAAATCCCCCAGACTTGAAATGATTTCCTGGTATCCCAACTTCCGAATATCCTTTGTAATATGCACGGGATTCTCGCTGGCTGACTTTGGCATATACATTCCTTCGGCACTCATAATTGCCTGTTGCTTCCCCTCTTGCCCTAAGAAATCGACTTTCCCGGCTTCCATACTCCATGGGCGAACAGGATCATGATTTCCGGTTGTTACCAGAAAGCGTATCCCATAGTTAGTTGCGTATGTATCAAGAATCGTTTTAAGCCCTCTCACATTGACTGGTTGACCATCATCACTAAAGTCACCGGGAAGAACAACATATTTAATTTTCTTTTCAACAATTTCATCCAGGGCGGCTAAAAGCGCAAAATAATTTTCGTTAAAAATACGTGTTGAATTCAGCTGAGCTTTCATGGTGCGAGCCAGCACAATCTTTTTCGTGTTTGGAATTTGGACGCCCTGAAATGCATGATCCTGAAACGTACCGTAAATATCCTGGAAATGGACATCGGCCAGAAATGCCACCTGAATTTGTTTGCTTTCGGGCTCACTTAATTGCCCATATCCAACAAGCGCAAACCACCAAAAGACAAAACAAATGACAGCACTGATTTTTTGCATGAAACGTACAATTATATTTTCATTACGAACAAGATAAATATTCTAAAACAAGACTTTACTTCATACTTGTTAGCAAGCATGTTTTGCCTATCAACCTCCAATGATAAAACAAAAGTAAAACTGCTTTGTTTCGATTTTCTTTCAACGCATACTTTTTAAATTAGCTTCGATGGCTTGGAGCATTTTAACAGAAGGAAAACCATTGTTCGGGCGTCGTTTGATTGGGTTGTACCAGCCCTTCCATTGTTTGTTTTTATCCCCTTTCATACTTCGGGCATATATCGTATCCAGGGCTTCATTAGCACGCTCTAAAAGCGCAATTGCTTTTTCTAGTTGTTCTGAGTCACCACTTTCTTCGAAAGTTCTTTTGTGTTTTGCCATTTTATGCAGACAATTTTCAAATTCCAGGAGATCAAGATACAGGTGAACCGGCAGTTGAATGAAATCGTGGTAAAACATGTTGTCCTCTGAAACAAATTCTTTTCCTTGATTTGCTTTTTCCAAAGCTTGTTCTAAAAAATTAAAGCGTTTATCCAAAGCTTCATAATCATCTTCAACACGTTTGTAATCAAATGGAATGGGGAGTTTTCCTGGTCGCTCAATCGGTCCATTGCTCAAGTAAGCCACCGCCTCACGTATCTCCCAAAGGTGCTCCACATACCCCACATTGTCGAATTGTGCTTTATGCAAAAACTGCATGGATTGTATGGCATAAGGAGCGGCTTCTTCGCCAAAATAGCGTTGTGCCCAATCCTTGTAAAACTGCTTTCCATCAAAAGTATCGGGGTTATCCGCAACTTTTGAAAAAGCCTCGATATTTAAAATAAAAGGTCTGAATTGTTGTCCATTCACTTCACAGTAGCTGTTTGCTTCAAACATATTACTCATCATACGCATTACAGAATCTATCTTTTCAGGATAAGGATCGTGAACGGTATGATTAAGCCAATATCCTGCATGCATGTAGGTTCCAAATTTATAACCTTTGGTTGTCGTGGGCAAAATATCAAAACCTCCCCATCCATCATCACACCAAACGATAATCCAATCTTTCGGAGGATTAAAACCGTTATTGAACATGGTCATACCATCAGAATAACAAATGGCAATTTTTTTCGCTTCCGGCTTGTATTGATCGATTAAATTTCCCAATTCGTAATACACACTGTTAAACACATCAATTTTATCTTCACCGCAGGTACTTTTATATTCCCAATCCCAAACCTGATTTCTGGGGCGTAAGGAAAAAAGATCAGCCTTGCCAATGGGTGTTTGTTCAAAATAGTATTGCCAATTCTCGATCCACTTGTCCCTGTATTCAGTCCAGCAATCTGCATGCTCCTGCATCATGGGTCGAAACTTATATCCCAGAGATAGATCCACCTGCACAAGCATCCCCATGGCATGTGCATAATCGATCATACTGTCGATAAAAGATATTCTCACATTGTAATCAGGACTAATTCGCTTATACTCTTCTCGTTGATAGAATTCGGGACGCCCCAGCATATCAAAAAGTTGTATTGCATTATACTTAATTCTCACCAGAGAATTAATCATCTCTGTGTACGACCTCCAATCGTATTCAAGAAGCGGTTCTTTTAAATTGGCCAACTCATCCACATCATTTTCAAAATAACAAAGTATTGGGATCACAGGGGGTTGAATCACTTTATCTTCCACCTCCCACACTTCTTGTAATGTCTTTTTAGCAGGCAATTCCCCTGTCCAATATTCAAAAGGATCGATCCCCAAAATCTCCTCACAATAATTATAAACGGCATACTGACAGCCCTGAATATCAACTCCTGCCAAAACAATTGCCTCATGCTTATCAGCCAATTTTAGTTTTTTCCGGATCCCCCCGCGTTTTCCGGGAAACGACTCTGACAACTCTATTTTCTCATTGATGCTAAGTGCTTTAACGATCTCATTCGTATTTAAAGTACCCAGGATGAAAAAAAGTCCATTAGAGGGGAGCTCATCATGTTCATTTATAACATGCACAACATTCCCGCTAACGCGCTGTAAATCGCTTTTTAGATGATGCGCTGCCATGCGTTCTGTTTGTGTTGCGTTTCCCCCAAGTAGGATGTAAAGTGATTTTGGATTGTTACATGATTGTAGTAAAAGCATTGCAAAACAGCATACACCAATAAGCGATATGCGTTTTGTTTGTTTTATCAGTAACCTGAATGAGATCATATAATCTATGGTATTATTATAAAACAGCATTCCTTTCTTTTCTCACCCAGACATTTGCAATGAGTTTTTTGTAAGCTTCTTTAATTGCTAAACATCAAAACGCTCCTTTTAGCTTCCCAGACAAAAATATATTAAGCTGCATTGATACAAATGTAAAAAGGGGTTACGTAAAGCACATGTAATAATCATTCCATTATATGGACAGATCGACCAGTCGACCATATCCAGCGACTAGTACTGAAAATGCTCGTGTGATTCATGCTTAATAAGTAAGCGATTCAATGACCTCCAGCAAAAGGTAATAACTGTAAGACTTTTAGTTTATCTTATACTTCAGTTCTTTGGGATAAAACGACTTGGGGAAGTTCCAAATTGTTTTTTAAAACATTTACTAAAGTAAAATGCATCTGAAAAGCCCACTTTATACGCTATTTCAGAAATATTCAAGTTGGATTCTGCAATCATTTTTGCAGCTTGTTTCAATCTGTATGTTCGGATAAATTCATTGGGAGAAAGACCTGTGATACTTTTTATTTTGCGATAGAGGTGAGACGAACTTACACCACAGTACCTGCAGACATGATCGATGTCAAACTGGGAATTATCAATATTATCTTCGATAATTTTTATCACCTTATTTAAAAATTCTTCATCGATCTTAGAGAAGGTTAATTCTTTGGTCGTAACATCTTGTTCCCTTTTAAAGCTTTTCTTATATTTCTCAATGTTATCCAATATGTTTTCTATTCTAATCTTCAATAATTCTGGTTCAAATGGTTTCGTTATATAATCATCTGCACCTGTTTTATAACCCGTAATTTTGTTTTCAATCGAACTTAAGGCAGTCATAAGCAAAACCGGGATATGACTGATCTCAATGTCTGATTTTAGTTTTTCGCAAAATGCAAATCCATCCATTTTATCCATCATCACATCGGTAACAACTAATCTAGGAGCTTGTTTTTTGCAAACTTCCAATCCCTCCACCCCATTGGATGCAAGAGACACATCATATTCCTCGGACAAATAGTCAAACAAGAATTCCTTCAACTCATTATTATCCTCTATTAACAGGATAGGTGTACGATCACTTTGCTCCTTATGAGGCTCGACATCCTTACTTTTTGTTATTGAATGAGTATACAATTCCTTGGTTCGCCTATCTGCATCACGCTTGAAATCAAATAACTCATCATCTGAATAAATATCTTTTCCCAGCGGTAATGTAATTGTAAAACAGGTTTTTCCGGGTTCACTTTCAAGGTCAATTCCTCCGTGGTGCAGTTCAACCAATGACTTTACAAATGCGAGTCCTATGCCTGATCCGGTATCAGTACTGACTTTATTGTTGTTATCTTTGACCTGATAGAAACGTTGAAATACCTTTTCATATTGATCTTTTGGAATACCTTTCCCGCTATCCATAATTTTGAGTGCAACAATGCCATTCGGATACTTCTGTTTTGCTTCATTGATGCATAAATCGATGTGTATTGATCCATTCTCAGGCGTGTATTTAAATGCATTCGACAAAACATTGAATATAATGATATCAAGTTTTTCCTTGTCAAACCAGCCCAAAATAGAATTATTTTCGGTGGTAAACTTAAC
>JBFHER010000234.1:0-6310 GCA_041584055.1 Bacteroidales bacterium | reverse complement strand
ATGAAAGTGTCGCTTGTAAACGATGGACCGGTGACGATCACAATGGATACTAAAAATAAGGAATGATGGATTGGGTAAAAGAAATGAATGGTGCAATAACGGTTTGTGACGAAAATTTTATAATTGTGGATATGAATGATCGCTCCATTGAAGAGTTTAAAAAATATGGAGGCAAGGAACTTATCGGTCAAAACCTTTTGGAATGTCATAATCCGCAATCAAAAGCAATGTTGAAGGAACTGATGAAAACCGGAAACAGTCATTCTTATCAACGCACAAAAAGTGATGGCAGGGTAAAAGTCATCCATCAAACACCCTGGAGGGAGAAAGGGAAAATAAAAGGACTTGTTGAAATTTCATTTTATCTGGAGTAGCCGCACCAATAGTTGGTTCTTCGTTGGTCACCTTTGATCGCCAATTTTTAGGCATTTTAGGGGCACTGCAAGTGCCTGGTTAACGTGCTTTGCTGAAGTGCAATCTTTCACCGGCCTCATTCGAAGTTTTTTGTACCTTTGTCCGGTTATTTTGAAAAAAGACTATAAAACACATAAACAGATGTCAACAGTTACGGTCAGTCAGAAAAAGGTGACAACCCATCGTCTTTCAGAAATGAAATTGAGGGGTGAAAAAATAGCAATGCTTACAGCTTATGATTATTCCATGGCGAGCATTGTTGATAAGGCAGGAATTGATGTTATTTTAGTAGGTGATTCGGCCTCCAACGTGATGGCGGGCAACGAAACAACCATTCCCATCACCCTTGATCATATGATTTACCATGGGCAGTCTGTGGTTAAAGGGGTTAGCCGGGCGCTGGTTGTAATTGACATGCCTTTTGGTTCCTATCAGGGAAATTCTAAGGAAGCGCTTAGCAGTGCCATCCGTATCATGAAAGAAACCCACGCAGAATCTGTAAAAATGGAAGGCGGCCGTGAAATTATAGAATCTGTTGACCGTATTATCTCAGCGGGAATTCCTGTGATGGGGCATTTGGGTTTAACACCACAATCTATCCATAAGTTCGGGACTTATTCGGTGAGGGCAAAAGAAGAGGAAGAGGCCAACCGTTTACTGGAAGACGCAAAGTTGTTGGAACAGGCAGGATGCTTTGCTATTGTGCTTGAAAAAGTACCCGCAGTTCTGGCTAAAAAAGTTGCAGAAAGTTTACTTATCCCGATTATTGGAATTGGAGCTGGCCCCGGAGTGGATGGTCAGGTTTTGGTTCTGCACGATATGCTTGGTATTAACCAGGAATTCTCACCGCGTTTTTTACGGCGCTACCATAATCTTTTTGCGGAGATGAAAGGGGCTGTTGAGAATTACGTTGAAGATGTGAAAACCTGTGATTTTCCTAATGAAAAGGAGTCATACTAATGGAAGGATTAACTATTCTTTACGAAGATAATCACATTATAGCCGTCAATAAATCAACTTCAGATCTGGTTCAGGGTGATAAAACAGGAGACATTACCCTGCCGGATAAAATCAAACTTTATCTGAAGGAAAAATACAATAAACCTGGAAATGTATTTCTTGGCGTTGTGCATCGCCTGGATCGTCCTGTTAGCGGTGTTGTGCTTTATGCAAGGACATCGAAATCCCTTAGCCGTTTGAATAAAATGTTCGTTGATAAGAACATCAAGAAAACCTATTGGGCTTTGGTGCAGGATAAACCTTTGGAAGCATCCGGACGCCTTGTACACTGGATGAAAAAGAATCCAAAGAACAACAAGTCATATGTTTTTGATAAGGAACAAAAGGATACAAAAAAGGCGATCCTTAATTATGCGCTTAAGTTAAGTTTGAACAAGTATCATCTGCTTGAAGTGGATCTTGAAACCGGACGACATCATCAAATTCGCGGACAGTTGAGTGCCATCGGTTGTATTATAAAAGGGGATCTGAAATATGGTGCTAAACGTTCAAATCCGGATGGCGGCATTTCACTTCATGCCAGAAGCATCGAATTCGTTCATCCAATCAAAGGAGAACTGATCAGAATTGTTGCTCCGCCTCCCGAAGATAGCTTGTGGAAGGCAGTGTTGGAAGGAGTTCAGTGATGGGTGAAGAGTGATTTGTGAAGCGGGGATATAAAAACTGTCAGTCACCAAAGTGAACTGACAGCTATTTAGAATTATTTTAGCGTTTTCTGCTTATACAGCTTTTAGGCTCATGTCAAGGCTTTTAACCGAGTGTGTTAAAGCGCCAACGGAGATATAATCAACGCCGGTCTCAGCATAACTTCGTAATGTTTCAAGCGTAATGCCTCCACTGGCTTCGGTTTCATATTTTCCTGCAATGCGTTGAACAGCCAATGCGGTGGTTACCGTATCAAAATTATCCAGCATAATGCGATCCACACCTCCAACACGCATCACTTCTTCAAGTTCTTTCATGCTGCGTACCTCAATCTCAATTTTAAGATCTTTACCTTTTTCCTTCAGATAAGCTTTTGTTGTCTTAATGGCCTTTTCGATGCCACCTGCAAAATCCACATGGTTATCTTTTAACATAACCATATCAAAAAGACCCATTCTGTGGTTCTCGCCGCCACCAATCTTAACGGCAAGTTTTTCAAGTACCCTCAAACCAGGGGTTGTTTTTCGTGTGTCGAGAACTTTTGTTTTTAAACCATCAAGTTTTTTTACATAAACATTGGTTCTGGTTGCAATACCGCTCATGCGTTGCATTACATTTAGTACCAAACGTTCCGTTTGAAGAAGACTTTGTGTTTTTCCGGAAACGACAAATGCAATGTCACCCGGTTTAACATGTGCACCATCCTGAAGTTTTACATCTATCTCCAGAGAGGCATCAAATGTTTTGAAGATGGTCTGTGCCACATCTACGCCGGCCAGAATGCCTTCCTCCTTAATGATCAATTGAGACTTACCCTGTTCACTTGCAGGGATGCAGGATAGGGTTGAGTGATCACCATCACCAATGTCTTCTGCAAAAGCATTTTTAATGAAAGCTTCTAAGTAGCTGTTGTCCATATTATTGTTGAATTCTAATTTGATGTATTAAGAGCTTTGATCCGCTTTCTTTTAACAGAAACGTCATCCTGAACGTCTTTCCTTCATTTGTCTTTAATGTGCCGATAAAAAACTGAGAACTTTCTCGATTTCCTTCATGTAAGACCGAAAATGAGGATGGAACATTTTTTTTAAAGAAATCTTTCATGACCATCTGGCCCTGACTCTTTGTATATACTTCATCGGAGCCCAACAAAATGATCTCAACCTGAGCGTTGAAGTGGGTGGCCAGTTCTGTTGCAGATCCCTGATTAACGGCATCAACAATGGTTTTGAATTTGTCCTGTCCGTTAACAGTCAAAAATGAGACAAGGCTTAAAAATAAAATTAGTCGTGTTCGCATATCATTTTTTATTTATGCTATGCAAATTTAATACCAATGTTCAATATTAAAAATAATTTCATCTAATTCGTATTACAAGGATAGAATATTAAATTTGTAAAAGATGCAGCCATCGTGCATTGGCGCTGTTCTATGGGAAGGAATTATTATGCGTTTATCACCCGTAAAAGAATAAATACAAAGAATGAAGATAAGCCTTATTGTTGTTGGAAAAACAGATGCATCTTACATCGAAGATGGAATTCTTGTGTATGAAAATAGACTAAAGCATTACATTGTATATGAGCGAATTGTCATCCCTGATTTGAGAAATACAAAGAAGCTTTCCCCTGAAATGCAAAACAAAAAAGAAGGAGACCTGATCCTGGCAAAACTGGAGAAGAGCGATGTTGTCATCTTATTGGATGAAAGAGGAAAAATGCTAAGCTCGAAAGAATTGGCTTCATATTTGCAGAAGCATATGATCAGTGGGATTAAAAGATTGGTTTTTGTGATTGGAGGACCGTATGGTTTTTCTCAGGACCTTAAAAAAAGAGCCAATGGTTTACTATCCCTATCAAAAATGACATTTTCTCACCAAATGGTAAGAATGATTTTTGTGGAACAGCTTTATCGCGGATTCACCATACTTAAAGGAGAACCTTATCATCATGATTCCTAAAAAGGAAATTAAAATACATAGCCGATGGTGGCTGTTTTTGGTGCTCCTGTCCCTTAGTGCGGGCTATTGGGGCGAGATGCTTTATATGCGGCCCACCAACACCGACAGATTAAAGTCAAAGATTGAATTGCAAATTCAACAGGAAATGAAAACCCTGTCTAAAGGGTTAAAATCTTTAGAGAAGTCGCATCAGGAAACAAAAGATTCCCTTGAATTTATTATGGAGAATAAATGGGAAAAGTATGCTGATGATGGACTTATATTTCTAATTTATAAAAACGACTCCTTGATTTTCTGGAATTCAAACAAATTGGTGATTCCGGGGCCAAGTTCATTTAAAAGTTCCGGACCGGGGCTCCTTCGTATTCCTAATGCACATATTCTATGGAAAAGTATTGAAAGAGAAGATGGTTATTTGTACGTGGGAATCCTCCCCTTACAAATGAGCTATCCCATACAAAATGATTTTATTAAATCTCATTTTCATGCCCAGGTTGGAATTCCTGATTTTACACCCTTTTCATTAAGAGCGAGTCCCGGATATACCTTGATTAAGGATGAAAATGGAAACATACTGTTTTATTTGGATCTGTCTGAAACAAGCGGAAGGAAAGTGCCATTTAAATATTTGTCATTGGCTGGGTATGCGCTTGCACTCCTGTTTTTAATCATATTTTGGGCATCCCGTATTCGTAAAGAAACCAATCGCAAGAAAAAAAATTGGATGGTTGTTTTGACTTTCCCATGCATCTTTTTGCTAATCCTTTTTCCTGCAAAATTTAATGTTCCTACGATTTTTTATGAAACCAGACTCTTCTCTCCTGAGATATTCGGCATGCCCGGGATGTTTGGGAATCTTGGAATTGTGTTGATGTTTAGTTTGCTATGGTTTTATTTTGGCATTCTTTATTTTCAACATGTTAGATTTTTTGTGAGATCAAATTTTCAAAGCATCACATTATTATTTTTGATCCTTAGCGCATTTCATGAATTGGCTCGTTTGTATTTGAAACTTGTAGGGCATTCAACAATTTCATTTGAACTGAATAATATAGGTCAGTTGAATTTTTATTCATTTGTGGCACATCTGACCTTATTGGCCTTGTTTGGAGGATGGTACCTGATTGCAGACAAAACACTTGCATACCTGTACCTCAGTAAAAAATCAAGGAAAGCGGCTTTTATCCTTGGGGCTATGGGCATTGTATTGGTAGGTATATATTTATATCTGGGTATGACTCAAATGGCAATTCCATTTTTAATAGCCATGTGTCTGCTAATTTTCTCATTTTATGTCCATACGCGTAAGGGGAGGGATTCTAATGTGTTAACCTTGTTTACCTTGAGTGCTTTTTTTGCAGTTCTTGGCGTGTCTCTCACCTGGAGCTTTGGTCGGGAACTAGACAGAGCAAAGGAGACCACCCTATTGCTCAACAGAGCGTCCGGTATACATAATGAACATGATCCATTTGCAGAAATGGGCCTGATAGATATCAATAACGAACTGGTTGAAGATGAGCGCCTGAATAAACTGTTTCAATCCGCAAATCCTGATGTTGAGAGAATTGATCGCTATGTCCAACAACGCTTCTTCAATGAAAATTGGAGACAATACGATGTACAGGTGGTACTTTGCTGGCCGGAATCTGTCTTGGATATCAGTGGTCAGGAGGAACAAAACAACTGTTATGGTTATTTTCAGCAGATGATTTCAGAATATGGTGAAGAGTTGGATGGGAACGGACTTTTTTATCTGAATAATCGCAATGGAAGGATTAGTTACTTTATTTGGCAAAAAAAGAATGCAGGAAAGAAAAATGAAGTCTCTTTATTCATTGATATTGAGTCGCGTTTAGCATCCATCGGCACGGGTTATCCTGAACTTGTAAAGGACATTGCAACAAGTGAAGGGAAGTTACCTTCGGAATATTCTTTTGCAAGGTATGTTGACAACGTATTAATATCAAATACGGGAGATTTTTCATACAATATATCGGCCAACTGGGTAAATCGATGTGAAGATGAATTCACACTGCAAACATATGGCAATTACCAGCACCTGGTATATACCCCTACCGATGATTCCTACTACATATTAAGTAAAGTAACACCAGGGTTCTCAGATGTTTTGCTGTATTTTATTTATTTGTTCCTTTACTTGTTTCTGCTCATTTTTATATTTTCAACTGCTGTAAATATTCGTAAAGGTGATTTTTCCTTTTACACACGGACTTTAGAGAGCAGGATTAGATCTACAATTCTTTTTGTCTT
>JBFHER010000233.1:0-6330 GCA_041584055.1 Bacteroidales bacterium | reverse complement strand
GTTTAGACTAGATTGTTTATTTTTTAATTTCTTAAACTTATTTTTTATGAGGAAAGTTTACGTTTTATCATTATTAATGGTTGTGTTCATTGGCGCTAGTTTAAAAGCCCAAACTGATTTGATTATTTCTGAGTATATTGAGGGTTGGTCAAATAACAAAGCTTTGGAGATTTATAATCCCACAAATAGTGCTATTACCCTAAGTAATTATCGTTTAGTTAGGTACTCCAATGGATCAAATGTTCCGCCAGCAGATGCCACCTGGGCTATTATACTTCCTGAAGAGGTTTTAAAACCATATAAAGCCTATGTGCTTGTGCTAGACAAAAGAGACCCAGAAGGTTCAGGACAGGAAGCGCCAGTTTGGGAACAATTAGTACAAAGAGCAGATGTGTTTTTGTGTCCTAATTATAATGTATCAAACACCATGTATTTCAATGGCGATGATGCCGTTGCCATTGAGAAAAAGGATGGAGAGACATGGAGTATCATCGATTTGTTCGGTAGATATGGAGCACCACGCCCCGAGGAGGCTGCACTGCCTGGTGGCAAAACAGCAAGAGCATGGTCAGATACTGCTCCCTACTTTTCAGGTACAGGTAAAGCCATCACTGCTGACCACACCTTAGTTCGAAAATCATCTGTTAGTGCTGGCGTGACGAGTAATCCTGCCATCTTTAACCCATTGGCTGAATACGACACTTTGAGCGCTAACATTTTTGATCATCTCGGATGGCACAAATTCGATGGAGCACCTGCAAATGCAACGCCAGAATTAAATGGTGAGTTAAGCTTTACAATATCTCCATCTACAGCCAATGGTACAGTTATAACTACTTTAGCTGCCGAGGATGAAGAAAATGATCCATTGCGTTATTATATTGATTATGGTAATTTTATTTATGTTGAAAACACACGCTACGAACCATTTTCAATCAATAGAGAAACAGGTGCTATTTCTTTAGTAGATGCGAGAGGTTTAGTGCCAGAGGTTTTAGCAACTTTCAATTTAAAGATCTATGTTACCGATGGCTATTCTCAATCTGAAGAAAAAACGGTTCAGATCAATGTTAGTGTTAATGCTGCTATCAAGCAAACCGTTAATTCGACTTTGGTGAATGTATATCCAAATCCAATAGCTGGAAAGGAATTCAGTGTATCGGCAACAAATGCAATTTCAGAGTTGATCTTAACAAATCTAATGGGTCAACAAATTCAATCCAACTCTTACTCTAGTGCCAAACAAGTGACATTTAACTTCAATAGCTCTACACAACAAGGTATCTTTCTTTTAACAGTCAAGTTTAGTAATGGACAAAGCACTGTAAAGAAAATACAATTACAATAATTTAATTTAAGCCCTTTTGATATCGATAAATCAAAAGGGCTTATTTTCTTTGATTTTCTTTATATGAAAAAGACAATAACTGCTCTATTCCTATTATTAACAGTAATCGCCAGTTCTCAAACAAAGTACAAATTATCGGGTGTTGTTACCAATAGCTTTAATACATCGGAAACTCTGATAAGAGCAAATATTTTATACGGAGAAACACAAGGTGTTGTAACAGATTACGATGGCCATTACTCGATCATGTTAGCTCCAGGAACCTACACACTCATTTTTTCGTATGTCGGTTTTGACAAATTAGAAAAAACGATTCAAATTGTTGATCAAGACGTGGTGTTTGATGCAGAGCTCAACCCAATCGAAATGCAAGAAGTTCGGGTTGTCGCAGATATTGCACGTGCAAGAGAAACCCCCGTAGCTTTCTCAACAATTAAACCAAAGCAACTCCAAGAAAATCTTGCTGCGCAAGATATACCACTGGTTCTGAACTCTACACCCGGAGTTTATGCAACTCAAGAAGGTGGCGGTGATGGTGATGCATCAGTTACGATACGGGGGTTTAGTGCTCGTAATGTGGGAGTTCTATTAGATGGTGTTCCTGTAAATGATATGGAAACTGGTCAGGTGTATTGGTCTAACTGGTTTGGATTAGATGCAGTAACACGTTCAATTCAAGTTCAACGAGGACTTGGAGCTTCAAAACTCGCACTCCCATCAGTTGGTGGTACAATTAACATCCTTACTTCAGGGATAGAAACAAAAAAAGCAGCTCAGGTAAAACAAGAAGTAGGATCGGATGGCTATCTGCGCAGTTCCTTTGGATACAATTCAGGCCTCCTTAAAAACAATTGGGCCATTTCTCTTGCGGGTTCATATAAACGAGGCAATGGATGGGTAGATCAAACATGGAGTGAAGGATTTTTCTATTATATTAAAGTTGATAAAAGGCTTGGAGCTCATACCCTTTCATTCTCGGCTTACGGCGCCCCACAGAAACATGGTCAAAGATCTTACCAATTACCATTAGCTGTCTACGACTCAGCATATGCCGAAGAACAAGGAATTCGTTTAGCTTATACGCCAGACATGAGTGATGAGAAAAAAGAAGAGGTCAACACAAATCGTACGATCGCAGATGAAGGCATTGGACAAGGACTACAGTATAACCAACACTGGGGATACCTTGCCCGAACTTTAAATGATCCAAATGCGAAAAGTGAAGTATTTAACGAACGGATTAATCACTATCACAAACCACAAATCACCTTAAAAGACTTTTGGGCAATAAAAGACAACTTGTATTTGTCCAATATAGCGTACATGTCAATTGGTCGAGGAGGAGGGATTCGTGCAAAGAATGCACTCTCCCCAAATGAGGATGGACTAATGGATTTTCAATCGGTTTATGATCGGAATATTGGTCAATATACTATTAACACCTTGTACGATGACACACAGCATGCTGCGACTAACTTTATGCGAAATTTAGTAAACGAACACATGTGGTATGGTCTTTTATCTACCCTAAATTATAAAACAAATCGATGGAGTTTTTCTGGAGGTGTCGATTTAAGGAGCTATACTGGAACTCATTATGAAGAAATTTATGATCTTCTCGGAGCCGATTATTATGGTTCGACACCAAGTGATGCACAATTAGAACAAGTAGATTGGACTAGTCCTAACCCTTACCGTAGCTTCATGCTTGGAGAAGGAGACATCATAAACTTTCACACAAAAGGCGTTGTACATTGGGGAGGATTATTCCTTCAAAGTGAATATAAAACGGATAAAATCTCGGCCTTTGCCAATATTACCGGCGCCCTGAGTCGATACAAGGAATACAATTATTTCTATGGCATAAGTTCCTCCATTGTAACAGACGAAACAGACTGGAATAATTTTCCGGGGTTTACGGCCAAAGGAGGTGCCAACTACAACATTAATGATAATATGAATGCGTTTCTGAATCTGGGATTATTAAATAAAGCGCCTCGGTTCAACGATGTTTACGGCTACGATAGTGAATTACTTTCAGATATCAAAAATGAAATCATCAAAGCAATAGAAATTGGATACAGTTTCAATTCAAGGTATTTCTCTGCCAATCTTAATGCCTACTATACCAATTGGAATAATCGACCTGCGGATAATAGCTCCAAGATATTTAATGATATCACACAAGAAGAATACACCGTAAAGATAAATTCGATGAATGCAATCCACCAGGGAATTGAATTAGATTATGTAATTAAATTGAACGATGAACTCGATTTTCAAGGGATTGTTTCTTTAGGTGATTGGCGTTGGAATTCGGAAGATACCTTTAAAGTATATAACGACAACCGAGAACTAATTAAGAAACAGTATTTTAATAACAAAGGAGTACATGTTGGAAATGCTGCTCAGACTCAATTTGTAGGTGAACTCCGCTGGGAGCCCATTAAATATTTATATTTCAAGCCACGTGTTACCTACTTTAGTGATTATTATGCCCAATTCGATCCTGTAACCTTAGACGGTAGTCCTTCTTCTTACGAATGGTATGATGAGGAAACAGGAGAACATGGAGACCCAAAAGACTCGTGGAAGATACCAGCCTATGCCCTATTCGATATACATATGGGTTATGGAATGAAATTCGGAAATAACTTTTTGAATATTAGATTTAACATCTTAAATGCTTTAAATAAAACTTATATCGCGTCCGCACAAAATAACGACGCATATAATGGGCAGACATATAATGCCTTTGATGCAAAATCTGCTTCTGTTTTTATGGGAATGGGTAGGCGCTTTAACTTATCTGTAGAGTATAAATTTTGATAATTTCAACATTGATGAAAAAAAATACAATCGTCATAGCCGTTTGTTTGATGAGCTTTACCGCTATTTCTCAAACACCCGGATACTATAATGGCACCGAAGGTGTCAAAGGAGAAGCGTTAAAAGACTCTCTCAATAACATCATTCAAGATCATGTGGATTTCAGTTACAGAGATGCAAAATTCATCATGAATTATGCTGATCAGGATCCAGAAAATTCCAACAATATCATCTTGTTCTATACACGCCGTTCGCAAAGCAACGACAGTTGGGGTTCGGGAGGCGACTTTGCAAACCGCGAACATGTATGGGCCAAATCTCATGGTGACTTTGAAGACATACGTCCCATGGATGGAGATGCCTTTAACTTGCACCCTGCAGACGCTTCGGTAAACAGTGCCCGGTTGCATTACGACTTCGACAGTGTTCCAAGAACAGCAACCTATATAGCAGAAGCCGATGCTTGGGTGGATGGCCCAAATTATAAATTTGAACCAGCCGATATTAGCAAAGGACGCGTAGCGCGCACCATTTTTTACATGGCCACACGCTACGAGGGAGAAAATGGAGAATTGGATCTTAAGGTTGTGGATGCAGTCAATACATCGGCTTTAGCAGAGCATGGAAAACTTTCTACACTGCTTAAATGGAACAAACAATTTCCACCAGATGACTTCGAACGTCGCAGAAATAATCGCATATTTGAGGTACAACGCAATCGAAATCCATTTATCGATTATCCGGAGTTTGCCGACCTTATTTGGGGTGATGCCACCACTGATCCGATTTCCATTGGTAATATGGTAATGTCTCCCGAATCTCCCCTTGCTGGATCATCCGCAAGCATTTCAGTGGACATCTTGTCTTCCATAAGCTCCGAACAGGTTTCAGCAAAACTCTTTTGGGACATCACCTATGATGGAGAAAGTAACAGTATAGATATGAATTCGTCAGACCTTAATTTTGTAGGTGACATTGATTTATCAGACATAGAAGAAGGTGCGACCGTTTATTTCAAGGTGGTAGCAGGTGCTGGTTCTACAAGCAAGACCTTAAGAGGCGATTTCATCCTTCCCAGAACACATACTATCACCCCAATTAGCGATGTACAGGGAACCGGTAGTGCAAGTCCGATGTCAGGACAGGTTGTAACCATTGCAGGTATTGTTACTGCAAATTTTGATGGCTCTTATTACATTCAGTCATCCAACAATCCGTACAATGGTATGTGTGTGTACGATTTACAACGCGGGCACATTGGAGACTCTGTTGTTGTAACAGGTACTGTCGTGGAGTATAACAACCTTACAGAGCTAGGAAACGTAACAGAAACCTACGTTTATCCAGGAAGAGATCCCAAAGCTCTTATTTTAAATGCCGAAGATATTGATGAAAAACATGAAGGCTTGCTTGTCACAATAGAGAATGCTAGTTTTCAGGACGGGGGAGATGAGATTTCATATTCGGATCAAAGCACATTCACATTGGTTCAAGGATCTAAAACGGTAAACGTTTATAATCGATATAACTCTAGGCTTGGTGGAAAAACGCTGCCAAGTGGAACAGTCAATGTAACTGCAATTGTAAGTCAATTCAAAGATTCTTATCAATTGTTGATAAATGATATTTCCGCTATCACTCAAGGCGATGATTTTGATGCTCCAGTCATTACAAGTGTTGAAGTAATAGATAAGGATTGGATTCTGATTAATTTCAATGAAAAGTTAGAAAAAACGAGTGCTGAAAATATTGCGAACTACAACTTCTCTGGCGAAATTAAAACATCATATATATACTTATATGGAGAGACAAGTGTAATTGCTCTTGCAACAGGCATTAACCTTGGAGACTATTCTGTTACAGTCTCAGGAGTGAAAGACCTCATGGGTAACTCAATTGAAAATGTTAAAGTTGAATTTACATCAACCATTGCAAGCGCACTTGGGAAGGTTGAAACAGCATCTCTATCCATTTACCCCAATCCATCAGATGGGCAACTGAGCATAAACGCTGAGAATCCCATGCGTCAGATTTCCTTATTTAATTTAATGGGTGTAAAATTAGGACAGCTTGAATTAAATAATGTCACAAACAGGCATTTGGATTATGGCTCACTTGAATCCGGCATCTATTTCATTATTGTAGATCACCAG
>JBFHER010000232.1:0-6336 GCA_041584055.1 Bacteroidales bacterium | reverse complement strand
TTTTTGTTGGCATTAGTAACACTTTCCGCTTTTATACATAGTGGGTATGCTGCTCCTAATTTGCCCGGGAATGCGGTGGTAGAATCCGCATCAAACATTGAAGGTTCTGGAACCGAACTGTCAATTGAAAGTATTACCAATGATTCGCTTGCATTGGTTGCACTCTATAATAGTTGTGGCGGCGAAAATTGGACCGGTTTTGAATCCTGGCTCCAAGGCCCTTTGAACACCTGGAAAAATGTAACAGTTGCTGAAGTCGACGGTGTAAACCGCGTCACATTTGTTGAATTTTTAGGTATGACGCTCACAGGTTCCCTCCCTGTAGAACTGGGTAACTTAACCGAGATGACAGGTAAAATTCAATTTAGAGACCAGCCTGGATTAACAGGAGAATTCCCATCGTTTATCTGGAACTGGACAAAAATTGAAAAGATGCAAATTAAATTTTGTGGTTTCACCTCAATGGATACAACGGGGATGCATAAAATGGAGAATCTCATCGAAATCAATACACAAGGCACGCCGTTCGAAGGTGAAGTCCCTATGGCACTCTTCACACTTCCTTTAATGCGTGATATTTACCTTGAAGATGGTAAGTGGAGTTCGTTACCAAATGATATTTCATTTCCAACTCCAACGCCAATCAGACGCTTTTATCTGAATGGTAATATGTTTGAGTCTTTGCCGGACATGACTGGAATTGTTTGGGCCGAAGGTGCAAAAGCAAAATTAGAAAACAATAAATTCACTTTTGAGGATCTGGCACCTGTAATGGGATGGTCAAGCGATGCAAACCTGACGTTTACTTATTCACCGCAGGCTGAAGTAGGAACAAGCGAAATAATTGTTCTAGATGCCGGTGCAGCAAAAACATTGGAGTCAAATGTTGGAGGTGCAGAGAATATTTATACATGGTTAAAAGGTGAAGATGCAGTAGGAGAGGATGAAAATTTATCAATTACGGCATTTGATCCTGCAAGCCAATCAGGAATGTATGCTTGCTACGTGCAAAATGCTGCTGTACCAGGGCTCGTTATCCAGACAGCACCGGTCAGTATTTATGAATCCAGACTTATTGTGGATTCGCTAGCCCTGGTTGCTTTGTATGAATCATGTGGCGGCGAAAACTGGACCGGTTTTGAATCCTGGCTCCAGGGCCCCTTGAGCACCTGGAAAAATGTAACAGTTGCTGAAGTCGACGGTGTAAACCGCGTCACTTTTGTTGAATTTTTAGGTATGACGCTCACAGGTTCCCTCCCTGTAGAACTGGGTAACTTAACAGAGATGACAGGTAAAATTCAATTCAGAGACCAGCTTGGATTAACAGGAGAATTCCCATCGTTTATCTGGAACTGGACAAAAATTGAAAAGATGCAAATTAAATTTTGTGGCTTCACCTCAATGGATACAACAGGGATGCATAAAATGGCGAACCTCATTGAAATAAATACACAGGGTACGCCTTTTGAAGGTGAAGTACCCATGGCACTTTTTACACTGCCTGTTATGCGTGATATTTACCTTGAAGATGGCAAGTGGAGTTCGTTACCAAACGGAATTTTATTTCCGACACCAACGCCAATTAGGCGCTTTTACCTGAATGGTAATATGTTTGAGTCCTTGCCGGACATGACTGGAATTGTTTGGGCCGAAGGGGCAAAAGCAAAATTAGAGAACAATAAATTTACTTTTGAGGACCTAACGCCTGTGATGGGATGGTCAAGTGATGCAAACCTGACATTTACTTATTCCCCTCAGGCTGAGGTAGGGATGAGCGAAGTTTTGGTGCTGGAAGCTGGAGCATCTAAAATGCTGGAATCAAATGTCGGTGGCACAGGGAATGTATATGCCTGGTTAAAAGGTGAAGATCTGGTTGGCGAAGATGCAGATTATAACATTCCATCTTTTGATCCAACAACGCAAGCCGGAAAATATTATTGCGCGGTTCAGAATGCATCCGTCCCAGGACTCGTTATTCAAACTGCACCCATAAGCATGTATGGATCCCGTCTTGCAATCGATTCAGTTGCTTTAGTTACCTTGTACAACAATTGTGGGGGTGCTGACTGGACTGGATTTGACACATGGCTTAACGGTCCTCTAAGTACTTGGGAGAATGTTACTGTTGCTGAGGTGGATGGGATAGACCGCGTTACGTTTGTTGAATTCTTAGGCATGTCGCTTACAGGTTCCCTTCCTTCCGAATTGGGTGATTTAACCGAGATGACCGGTAAAATTCAGTTGAAAGACCAGCCTGGATTAACAGGTGTATTTCCATCGTTTATCTGGAACTGGACTAAAATTGATAAATTGCAAATCAAATTTTGTGGTTTTACCTCTATGGATACAATGGGGATGCATAAAATGACAAATCTCATCGAAATAAATACCCAGGGTACGCCTTTTGAAGGTGAAGTTCCTATGACCTTATTTACCCTTCCTTTGATGGAAGATATTTATCTGGAAGATGGTAATTGGAGCAAATTGCCTGCCGGAATTTCATTTCCTACTCCAACACCCATCAGACGCTTCTACCTGAATGGTAATCAGTTTGAAGAATTACCAGATATGACAGAAATAGTATGGGCTGAAGGATCTAAGGCAAAATTCCAGGACAACAAATTGACCTTCGAAGACCTTGATCCAATTATGGGATGGACTTCAAATTCTAAGCTCACTTTTACGTATTCTCCACAAGCGCTTTTAACTCAGAAAGATACGATTAGAGTTGATGTTGGACAAACCATTTCAATGTCTGTTACCTGCGGTGGATCTGAGAATTTCTACACGTGGCTAAAAGATGGTGAAGTTATTGACGGTGTAGAAGAAGATGTACTGCAGATAAGCGGCGCCTCCAAAACAGATGAAGGAAACTATCAATGTATTGTGCAAAGTACCAGGGTAGTAGGATTAGATTTGGTGTCGGATACCTTTACAGTGATAGTAAATACGCCAAATGCAGTAAATGAAGTTGAACATATTTTCCGTGTGAATGGAAACCCTGTTCGTGATTTGATCTCAATTGATTCCGACATTCTCGTAGAACACATGCTTATCATGGATATTTCGGGAAAAATATATGCGAACAAAGCCATTAACTCTAAGTCAATTAGATATGCTGTTTCAGACTACAAAAAAGGAACTTACTTTGTAAGCCTTAAAACAGGAAGCACAAGGAAAGTAGTAAAAATAGTGAAACTATAAGTCCTTTCTAATTCGATTAATATAAAATTAATCCCGGTATTTCGTCGCTTAAAAGACTTGAAGTACCGGGATTGTTTTGTGGAAAATATTTTTTTAATGGATGCTTAGTCATGCCATAGAATTTTAGTATGTTTATAATCTAGAATCCGTTATTTTGTCCTGTTGGAATTGATGAACCCCAAAATTAAGATGATTCATACTAAAACGATTTCAGTCGCATTGCTTTGTTTTGCCTTTGCCTTTCAGTTTTCTTATCCTCAGAAAGCCTCATTCGAAAAAATATTGTCACAGGATGGGGAAGCCAATTTAAGTGTTCGGAAGATTATACAGGATAAAAACGGTTTTTTATGGCTTGCCACTTTTAGTGGATTATACCGCTACGAAGGAGATGAGTTTATTGTTCAGCACCGCACCAGGGCAAATGAACAAATCAATCCTGATATTACAGCATTGCTGCAAGATTTAAACAACAATATCTGGATTGGAACGAACCATGGCTTGTCCAAATATAATTTGGAAACAGAAAAACTGACAACATATTTCAGAAGCGTGCTTGATTCAGGATCTGTAAGCAGTGATAAGATCAGAAGTCTGGGCATGGACAGTGCTGGGCGAATATTCATAGGCACTTATGATTCTGGATTGAATGTATATAATGAGAGCGATGATTCCTTTTCAAAAATAAATATTGGTGGTTCAAATACAGATTCAGAGTTATACATTAAATCCATCTTAATTGATAAAAAAGGAAAGTTTTGGGTTGGGACCTTTGGCGATGGTGTCTATTGTTTTAACTATACAGATTCAAAAGTTGATTCAGTTTGTCATTTCAGTAAAAACGATCCCATAAACAATCTGTCAAACAACAATGTGTATTGTCTTTACCAGGACATTGACGGACAAATTGCAATAGGAACACGCAATGGCTTAAATGTTTTCAACCCAAAAACAAATAGCATTCGTACTTATTATTCGACCATCGAATCGTCAAAAGGTGAAATGACCAATAATTTTCGATCTGTTAAAAGAGATAAAAACGGGACCTTATGGCTGGGAACCTGGGGTGGGATCATTCTTTGTGACAGTTTTGCAGACCTTGATTCCGGACAGATAGAATTGCTGATACATGACCGAACGGATAAGAATTCAATTTCTCATGTTCAAATTATGGATTTTTACGAAGATAATTCTGGTTGTATCTGGATTGGGACTGAGAATGGCTTAAATAAGTTTGATCTATATCAAAATCAATTCGTACAAATCAGTGGACAGGCTGTCAATCAACTTAAAGAACAAACTGCTACCGCCTTTTTGCCTTATGAGGATGGTCATCTTATGTTGACCTTGTCGCATGGTATTATACAATATAATGGGAATAAGAATCACTTCTTTCCTGTAGAAAATGGTTTTGATCAATTTGATGAGCGATTGTATAGCTTTTTGGTCGATACGAAGAACAATATATGGGCGGGAAGCTATAACGGACTGCTTATACGAATGGATGGAATAACTCAAAAATTCACAACATTTAGACATTCCTCAAACAACACACCCATATATGCGCTTGCGGAATCCAACGATGGTGACATTATTGTAGGAACCGGTGGGGAAGGCCTTAAATATTTTAATCCGAATACAACTACCTTTAAAACTGATAAATTTCTATCAGATGAAACTCAGGTCAATGACATTCTGATCGATAGGATTGGAAACTTATGGCTCGCAACTCAATACGGAATTTTTCAGCGCATCTTAGGAAATAAAACCTTTGATTATTACTTGCCCGATAAATCTGATGATATTCTGAATCCCAACATTTTTAATGATATTGAGGAGTCAGAGAAAGGTATGCTTTTGGTGGGAGGAAGGAATGGCCTTTATAAATACAATGCTTCTTCAAATAGCTTTGAACCACAAACCTTCAAGGATGCAGAGTACATGTGGGTTACAAATATTCAATTTGATTCAGGCGAAAATGTATGGTTAAACCTTAATTTCAATCGCATTGCACGTTTATCCCCTGAACTTATTCAGTTCAGATTCTTCAGCGTGAACAATGGTACCAGAAGTAGCCAATACAATCGGAGAGGTTTTTTTATCGACAAAGATGATTTTCTGTATTTAAGTGGTTTTGATCAGGTGTACAAATTCGACACGTCAAAGCCGATGACAAATAATTATTCGCCAAATCCTGTTTTTACAAAACTAATTATCAATAATACAGAAGTGCATGCTTATACAAGGCTAAACAAACATACTGTATTGTCCCAAAATATAACGAGTCAGAAAAAAATTGTTTTAGATCATCTCAACAAAGATTTTACCTTATGGTTTTCAACTGCGTCATATGTTAATAGCAGAGAAAATAAATACCGATACATACTTCATGGCTATGATAAGAATTGGCACGAAGGGAATGAACGATTTGCCCATTATACAAACCTTGCCAGAGGAACTTATACATTTGAGGTCTATTCAGCAAATAACGATGGTTTATGGAGTAAGGATTCTGCGAAATTAAATATAAAAGTCAAACCATCTCCGTTTCAGAGTACCATTGCAATACTGATTTACTTACTAATCATTGTTGCTGTATTTATTTTTACCAGACGCATTGTTCTTGCACGTATAAATATGAAACGGGAATTATTGGTGGAAAGAGTAAAACGAGACAAGGAGGAGAAGTTTAACGAAGAAAGACTACGTTTTTATACAAATATATCACATGAACTTCGAACCCCGCTAACATTAATCGTAGGGCCTATAAAACAATTGATTAGCGAAGAAAAGAAGGGGACGAAAGCGTTTAAATTACAGGAATTAATTCAGAATAATTCACAACGACTTTTATCGTTGGTTAATCAATTGCTTGATTTTAGAAAATCCCTGTATGAAGGAATGAAATTGAAAGCAATTTATTTGGATATTGTTGATATCGTTCAATCTAACATAACAGCGTTCGACTACATGGCGAAAGAGAAATCCATTCGCGTTAAGTTTACCACCGAAAATAATTCTATTTTGGGCTGGTTTGACAAGGAAAAACTTGATATCATTATATTCAATGTTTTGTCGAATGCATTTAAATACACGCCTGAGAATGGATCAATACACATCGATTTATGCATCAAT